>JAIRYB010000047.1 GCA_031267955.1 Spirochaetaceae bacterium
CCGGCGGGCACTTTTTCCAATACCAGGCAATGAGCCTCCGCGGAGCAGATCTCCGCGGTATCTGGAACATAGAGACGTTATTCGATCGGAGGCTCGTTCGAGAGGAAATTTATTATACCGTCTGGTTTAATACCAAATTTTTGTACGCTTCGCGTTATTTGAGCCGCGACAAGCCGCAGGGTATTAAACCAGACTTTCGAATAAAGGTGAATCGCGTCAAGCCTGTGCACCGCCGGCCAGCGATTGGATCCGTCTTCAACAAAGGCGGAGAATCCCTTTGTACGGGCGATGCTGATGAGCCGGGGTATAAATCCGTGGCTATCGCCTTCGCCATGCACCGACGGGGGGAGACTTACAACAGACGAACGTACCCCCCGGTTAGCCAGAGCTATTGTTGCCTCGTCGGAAGCCGCCCCGTTCGCGTGGGCGGTAGTTATAAATGGTTTTCCGGTATTTTCAAGCGCCTCCCCTATTGCTGTTATCGCATTTAAATCAATGGCAAGCGAACCCGCAAAATCAGAGAAATCATGCCGGAATGCCAAATGAATAACGCCATCCGCAACGGAAGCGCCTCTGCGAAGACATTCAATATCCTCCAGCGAACCAAAATGCGCTTCCGCTCCGGCTTTTTTTAGTTTTGCGGCGCCATCGTCCGAACGGGCCAAACCAGCGACCCGGTGCCCTGCTTGAATAAGTTCTTGAACAATCGAGAAGCCAAGATGGCCTGTCGCCCCTGTAACAAAGACGCGCATATAAACTCCTTCATGTTTAAATCCGGTTGGCAAAAATCGTAACTATTCAGTCACCTGCGGGGAATAGCGAAAATCGGCGGAATGAAGGAACTTTTAGCCCCGGAATGAGCCGATTGGGAGCGAAAGGGGGCGGTAGTCCCCTTTGTAAAAGCATTAGAGAACAAGAAAGGTTCTGAAATCGCGCTACGACTGAATAGTTACCAAAAATCAGTATTACCAAAATGTTAAATTTCGTCAATGAGTTTGCTAATTTCAGGGAACGCGCAAGGGATTGAAGCGGAACAAAAAACCGTAAGGCTTTTTGTTGGAGCGGAAAGCCCGGTCCCCGCCGGAGGCGGGGATGCGCCCGGATTCCGGCGCATCCGGCGCAGTAGACAAGAAGGGACGGAGAACGGGCTATCGCCCGCCCTGCCGTGTTGCCGAACCGAACGGCGCGGTTATTTTCCCGTTACGTAAAACAATATCACTGCGTATCCCGCCGCGGCTCCCCCGTCAAAGATACCTGCCAAGGGAACATTGGCCCCGGCGGTATGCTGCGAATTTTTTAATCCAGCCGGAAGTCCAACGCCATTACTTGAAAAGTTTACAAGGTCTGTAAAAGAACCGTCTAAATCACCACCGTCAAGCCAGGCATTTGAGGGAATATTGGACGGATTATTGCACCAGTTATAAACGCTTGTCGCGGTGGCGCCTGTGGCCAATGCCCAGCCTGTACCGCTGGCAGCAATAGTCCAATTTTGCTGACCAATGATCGATTGAACCTGCCCATAGGAAGTGTCAATTACTCCCCATCTCAAGTGGTATGTTCCCGCTGCTTGCGGTTCCCCTTCCAGCGAAGGCAAACCCTCCGCCGGGGTACCATCCTCGTTCTTAAAGGGAATATCCCCCGCTACCTCTATAGCTGCCCCGCCGCCATTCGGGGTCACCGTAATAGAACTGCCGGTTTCTCCTTCGGGGGTTAATACCATGGTCCCGCCGGTTTCGCCGGATGACGTGCCGGCGCTTGTTACCGTGGTAGTGCCGTTGGTACCGGTTAATTTATACGTTCCGTCATCGAGAATCACTAACTCATAGCTATAACCATTCTGGGTGAAGGTATACGTCTTGAGGATATCCGGGCCGTCATTCGTTGTGCCGTTGTCGCATCCTGCCAGAACCAGACCCAGCGCCAGCAGAACAACCAACGCCCCCGCAATGCCGAAAAGTTTACTTTTCATGTTATTTCTCCTTGGGCACGGACGTTCCATGCCCCTGTTTGTCTTACCCGCCCGAAAGGGCAGGGGACGACTGTTCCGCAATTCCCGCCCAAAACCGGAAGAAACCGCAATTAAATACGCCCTATTACTTCTATACTAGAAGTAATAGTTGTTTGTCAATAGTGCCGGGAAAATTATTCAATGAGAGGAGGTTAGATTGAAAGGAAAATTATTTGTCTAATGGAAGAACAGGAGCTTAAAGACACTTTAGGTAAAAATATCAAGGTTTTTCGCTCCCTTAAGCAGTTATCCCAGGCTGATTTAGCCGATAAAGCCGGAATTTCCATAACTTTTCTGTCAAATATTGAGCGGGGCAACAATTTTCCCCTTGCCGGAACCCTTTGCAACCTTGCCAAAGCCCTTGATGTGGAGGTTTTTGAACTCTTTAAGGGGGATCTGGTGCCTTCCGACAGCAAGGAAGTGATAAGCCGGCTGTCCAAGGATATCATCCGGAAAATGAATCTGGCGGTAATTGATATTTTTAAACAGTATTTGGGCTAATACCGTATCCAAATGACCCGTGCGGGTCCGAAAACCAATCGCCTATACGTCCTTTGGTCGGCTATCATGGACCCGTGCGGTCCGAAAACCAATCGCCTATACGTCCTTCGGTCGGCTGTCCTGGACCCGTGCGGGTCCGAAAAGCAATCGCCTATACGTCCTTTGGTCTGCTGTCCTGGACCCGTGCGGGTCCGAAAACCAATCGCCTATATGTCCTTTGGTCGGCTATCCTGGACCCGCTTGGCTTTGCCTTCGGAGATGGGGAGGGCGCCGGGCTCGTGGAGTTCCACGCGCGGGCTTATCGTGATCGACGCCTGGATGGTTTTGCGTATCTTTTCCCGCAGGGCGTTGAGGGGCCGGGCGTCATCCATAAAAATATCCGGGCCGACTTCCACCTTTACGGTCAGGCGGTCCAGGACGCCTTCTTTTTCCACTACGATAAGGTAGTTGTTCCCCACCTCCCGCATGGACATGATCACCTCTTCTATCTGGCTGGGGAAAACATTCACCCCGTTGATGATGAGCATGTCGTCGGTGCGGCCGGTGATGCGGCGGAGCCGGCGGTGGGTCCTGCCGCAGGCGCAGGGTTCGGTGTAAAACGCCGAAAGGTCCCGCGTGCGGTAGCGCAGTATGGGCGTCGCCTCGCGGCATAGGCAGCTTAGTACCAGTTCGCCGGTTTCGCCGTCCGGGAGCGGCTCCAGGGTTTCCGGGTCGATGATCTCGCCGATATAGCCATCCTCCCAAAGGTGCATGCCGTTTTTCGCCTGGCATTCGAACGCCACGCCGGGGCCGTTCATTTCGGAAAGGCCGTAGGAATTGTACACGTCGATGCCGAGCAGTCCTTCTATACGTTTGCGGGTATCCTCCGAATAAGGTTCCGCCCCGGCAAAGGCACGCTTCAGCTTGATGCTGCCGCGGCCGACCCCTTCGGCCCGCATAATGGATTCGACGTGGAGCAGGAAACTCGGGGTGGCGTGTACCACCGTGGTGCCGAAATCCTGCATGAGCCGGAACTGCCGGGTAGTGTTCCCCGCACCCGAGGGGATCACCAGCATACCCACTTCCTCGCCGCCCGCGTGCATGCCCAGGCCGCCGGTAAAGAGGCCGTAGGTGATCATATTCTGGAATACATCGTCTCCGGTACACCCTGTACCGTAAATGCAGCGGGCCACATAGCCGGTCCATCTTTTTATGTCTTCCCGGTTAAAATAAATGGTAGTAGGAGTGCCTGTAGTGCCGCTCGATGCGTGGAGCCGTACTACTTCCTCTTTCGGGATACTGAGAAGCCCGTAGGGGAAGGCTTCCCTCAGATCGTGTTTGGTGGTAAAAGGGATACGTTTAACATCGCCAAGCGTTTTAATATCGTCCGCGCTCTTTATGCCCGCTCCGGAAAGCCTTTCCCGGTAAAAGGGGGTACGCAGCGCCCAGCCGACTGCGGTCTTGAGTTTTTCAAGCTGCACCGCTTCCAGCGCCGGGCGGGGCATGGTTTCAACTTCCGGGGCCCAGTATTGGTACTTCATCATTCCCTCCCCAGCCTAAAAGCTTTGCTGTTAATATCCGCGAGTTCCGGCGCTTTGGCGGCGAACATGGCGCTGATGGTGTTTTCCAGGGTTTCCGCGGAAACGGGGAGGAAGGGCGAGGCCGCCCCTATCATGACCATATTTACCGCGCGGATATGCCCGGCTTTTTTCGCGAGGCCCGCGGCGTCCACCAGCCGGTACACGGGGAATCGTTTAATCACATCGGTAATGGTTTCGGGGGCCGGATAATCCGGGATATTGACAAAAGGCTCAGAAGCGGTAACCAGCGCGCCTTTCGGCCCAAGCCACGCGGCGTAGCGCAGGCTCTCCAAAGGCTCCATGGCGATAATGAGATCCGCGCCGCCCCGGGGTACCAGGTCCGAAGCGATTGCCCCGTCGGAAATGCGGAGGTGCGCCAGAACCGCGCCTCCCCGCTGGGCCATGCCGTGTACTTCCGACTGGCGCACATTAAAGCCCGCGCTCACCGCGGCATGGGCGATAATTGCCGCGATGGAAAGCACGCCCTGGCCTCCGACCCCGGCAAGGATGATGTCCCGTTTTACGCGCCCCCCGCCGTTTCCCGCTGCCGCGCCGTTTTCCACGGCCACCGTGTTTCCCGCAGGCGCGCCGTCCCACCCGGTTTCCGCCGGGGCGGAGGCTGTTTTCCCCGCAGTTCGGGCGGCCTGCGCGGCGCCGCCACCGGAAGAAGCGGCCTTTTCCACCTTCGCCGCTTTCTGCCGTTTCCTGAAAGCCTCAAGGCACTCGCGCTTAAAGATAAGCACTGAAAGGCCGGGGTATTCAATTTCGGCGCGCAGTTTTGCCGCATTTTCCCCAAGAAGCTGGCTTTTCGCCTCAAGTTCGAGAAGATGATCGGGATCGACCCCTGTTCCCAGTACAATCTGTTTTAGCCTGGCCGAAGGCACAACCGTTTTCTGGCAGCCCGTCATGGCGACGATAGAGTTGTCCAGAATAACCAGGGTCATGGGCGTGTTGGCTGCCGCGGCATCGACCAGGCCGGTTATCCCCGAATGGAGGAAAGTGGAATCGCCGATAACGCCCACAACATGTTTTAAACCCGCGTCCGCAGCCCCCCTGGCCATGCCCACGGAAGCGCCCATACAGACAATGGTTTCGGGAACAGCATAGGGGGGCATGGCGCCCAGCGAATAGCAGCCTATGTCCGAGGTGATCGCCAGGGAATCGAGGCCTTCAACCGCCTTTTTGATTGTCTCGTAGCTGTCGCCGTGCGGGCAGCCCTTGCAGAGCTGGGGCGGCCGGCCCGGCAGCCTGGGTATATCCAGTGCCTTGAATTTTACCGAAGTGCCGTCAACGGTAAGGCTGTCGTCCAGGATACTCAGCCGCGCGGGCAGCCCCAGGCCCCGGCGCACCATGTCGGGATCAAGCTCGCCCGAGCGGTCGAGCGCGCCGTCGAGTTTTCCCGTGATAGTCAAATCCTGGGGCAAAATCCCCCGGAGCTTCCCCTCGATAAACGGCTGCCCCTCTTCTATCACGATAACCCGCTCCGCCTTTTCGCAGAGCGCCCGTATCTGATCCGCCGGCAGCGGGTACGCGCCTACGTGGAGCCGCGCGGGAACCCTGCCCCCCCGCGATTCGACGAAGTCGGCCAGGTTTTCCTCGTAATAGTTCCCCCCAAGCCCGGCGGTAATAACCGCGAAACTATTATCGGCATTATCAAGTTCAAGTTTGCTGGACAGGTATCCCGCGGACCATTCCCGTATATCGTCCTGCCTTTCGATGAGCGATAGGTAATTGCGCCGGGCAAAAGCCGGAAGCAGCATCCACCGGGTCCTGTCGGATGCTTTGGAAAGCGGATTCCTTTCCCTCGGGGGCCGGACAGCGATCGCGGCCCGCGCGTGGGAAAGCCGCGTGGAAAGCCGGAGCATCACCGGGACGGAAAAACGTTCCGAAAGGCCAAATGCGTCGCGGGCCATGTTGTAGGCTTCCTGCTGGTTCCTCGGCTCAAGGCAGGGGATCATGGCGAAATCCGCGTAAAAACGGGAGTCCTGCTCGTTCTGGGAACTGTGCATCCCCGGATCGTCGGCTACGGCCACCACCAGGGCGCCGTTGATTCCCAGAAGCGCCGCGTTCATGAGCGGGTCGGAGGCTACGTTAAGCCCCACGTGCTTCATGGTGACAATGGCCCGCTTCCCCGCGAAAGACGCGCCCAGCGCCGCCTCCAGGGCGGTCTTTTCGTTCGAACACCAGGCCGCGGTAAAATCGCCCCGCCCGCAACCGGCCCCTTCCCCGGCGTTTTTTTCGTATTCGCCGATAAGGTACTCCATAATTTCCGTAGAAGGGGTTCCCGGATACCCGTAAGCGCCGCTTAATCCCGCGTGAAGCGCCCCCAGGGCCGCCGCTTCGTCGCCCAGAAGGGCCAATACCGTTTCTGCCATAGTTCCTCGCTGTAGAATCCTGGAAAGCCCCGAACCTGAAGTTCTTAAAGGCTCCCTATCCCTTGTCAATCGAACAATTCTACCAAAAGGCATAATCCTGTTAAAGTGGGCGCGGGCGCAAAATGAGCCTGGGGCTGTAAAAGAAGTAGAAAAAACGGCTGGTTTGGGGTGCCGGCATGACGATTTCTTGTCTTTGCAGACTGAGGCGCGGAGAATCCTGGCGGTTTGTTCAAAAACCAAGGGGCTCCCGCATGGTTTGTCCCGCATTCCTTAGAGCGGGGACAAAGCTATCCCCTCAAGGGAAGCGGGGGTATGTGCCGGGCGGTGTTACGACGCTTGTTTTAAGGGGTGCAA
>JAIRYB010000053.1 GCA_031267955.1 Spirochaetaceae bacterium
CGGCCGGGTCGTAGGACTGCGCGGGGTTAGGATTCCCATAATTATACGATACACTGCATTTTCGTATTTGTAAAGCGATAACTTACTAAAATAATAAATTTAATTACTCAAATAAGTTATTGTTTGACAAAAACAAAATTATGCAGTATATTGGTAAAGAAGGGTTTTCGGGAAGGTTTTGGTTCCGGCCGGCCGTGGCTAAATTCCTTTATCATGCGGGGCGGGCTGGCACGGACGCCGGCTGCGGAGCTTATCAGCAGAACGGGAATATGGGAAAATACAGGCTTGGGAAAAGATACCGACCGGGGAGGCTGAATTATGGAACAGTACACGATAGGGATCGACGTGGGCGGGACCAAGACGGCATACGGGGTGCTGGACGGGCGGAAGAATATTGTCGCCCGTTTGAACCACCCTTCAGACGCGTCCTGCTCTCCCGGAGCTTTTTTCGACCGGATTGCCGCCAATATCCGGGATCTTATGGCCGCCAACCGTTTACAGCAGGGGGATGTCCGGGGCATCGGGGTAGGGGTGCCTTCCTTCGTCCTGTTCGAGGAGGGGCGCATCATTAAAACTTCCAACCTGGCGAATCTCCGCGACTTCCCGGCCCGCGCCTATCTGTCGGAAAAGCTGGGCGGTATCCGGGTGATTCTGGACAACGACGCCCACGCCGCAGCCCTGGCGGAACACCGGTTGGGTGCGGGACGCGGTTTTGACAACCTCCTCTACTGCCCGGTAAGCACGGGGGTTTCGTCGGCTGTTATTATCGACGGCAGGATATTCCGGGGGAGCTATGGCTGGTCGGGGGAAAGCGGCCACATGATAATGACGCCGGACGACGGCGTGGAGTGCGGCTGCGGGAACCGGGGCTGCGTCATGTCCTGGTGTTCCGGCTCGATGATCGCGAAGCATGTCAAAAACTGGATCGACGCGGGGGAGAAATCCTGTATTCCGGAATTTGCCGGGGGCGGGGAAATTAGCTGCCTGCATATCGAACAGGCCTACAATGCCGGGGACGCCCTTGCCCGCCGGGCTGTCGCGCAGATGATCAAGTACCTGGGCGTCTGGACCTACAACCTCTACGTAACCTTTAACATCAACTGCTTTATCTTTGGCGGCGGGCTCTTGAAAATGTGGAGGAATCTTAAGGATAACGGAAAGGGCGGCAATCTGCTGGAAAGCATGAAAGACGTATTTGACAGGTATAACAAAAACTCTATGCCTGTTTATTTTAAAGAAGCGGAGCTGGGCGATGACTTCGGCGTCATCGGCGCAGCGGAATTACTGTTTTAGTATTTTAGGAGTGCAGCATGAACGGCAGCTTTGGAACTTTGACTCCGGGGATGAATCAATTTCGCCTTAAACTTTTAAACGCGAAGCCCCGGGTCTGTGTCGAGCGGGCAAGGATTACCACCGATACTTACCGGGAAAATATGGACCAGCCCCTGGCTATAAAGCGGGCGCTGATGTACAAAAACGTACTTGAAAAGATGAGCATCTTTATCGAGGAGGAGACCCTGCTCGCGGGGAATCAGGCGTCGGGCAACCGCGCGGCTCCGATCTTCCCCGAATACGCGATGGACTGGGTTGTCGCGGAACTGGACGAATTTGAAAAGAGGGACGGCGACCGTTTCTATATTACCGAAGAAAACAAGCAGGTTCTGAGGGATATCGCCCCGTTCTGGCGGCACAATACGGTAAAGGACAGGGGGCTGGCCGCCATGCCCCCGGGGGCGAAAGTTTTCTACGACCTGGGGATAATCAAGGCGGAGGGAAACATTACCTCCGGGGACGCGCATCTGGCAGTCGACTACAGGCGCGTGCTCGGGGAAGGGCTTCTTGAGTACAGGCGGAGGGCGGAGGAAAAACTGGCCGCCCTGGACCTGACCGACTACCGGAACCTGGCGAAGTCTTACTTTTACCGGGCGGTTTCCATTGTAGTGGACGCGACAATCGTTTTCGCGGAACGTTACGCTTCCCTTGCCGGCGAAATGGCGGAAAGGGAAAAGGACGGGAAGAGGCGGGCGGAGCTTCTTGAGATGGGGAGAATCCTGAACAAGGTCCCCGCAGGGCCCGCCGAATCTTTCCGTGAGGCGGTGCAGTCCCTGTGGCTCGTACACCTGTGCCTCCAGATAGAAAGCAACGGCCACTCCCTTTCCTACGGGCGCATGGATCAGTACCTTTACCCCTACTACGAAAGGGATTTAAGCGCGGGGAATATTGACGCCGAAGGCGCCTGCGGGCTTTTGGCCAATCTCTGGCTTAAAACATTTACCATTAACAAGATCCGGAGCTGGAGCCATACCCGCTTTTCCGCCGGCAGCCCGCTTTACCAGAATGTCACCGTCGGCGGGCAGACCGTGGCGGGGGAAGACGCGGTGAACCCGCTCTCGTTCCTTATACTGCGCAGCGTCGCCCGGACAAGGCTTCCCCAGCCGAATCTGACGGTCCGTTACCACAGGCTGATTAACGAAGATTTTATGAAGGAATGTATCGAAGTGGTGCGCCTGGGTTTTGGTATGCCGGCCTTTAACAGCGACGAAATTATTATCCCCTCGTTTATCGCGAAGGGGGTCAAAAAAGAGGACGCGTACAATTACAGCGCCATAGGCTGCGTGGAGGTGGCTGTCCCCGGCAAATGGGGTTACCGCTGCACGGGCATGAGCTTCCTCAACTTTCCCAAATCCCTGCTTATCGCCCTGAACGACGGCGCGGACATTGAATCGGGAATCAGGGTCTGCGAAGGGGCGGGGCATTTTACGGGCATGAAGTCCTTTGACGATGTTATGAAAGCCTGGGACAAGATCATCCGCGAATTTACCCGGCAGTGCGTCGTCATCGATTCGGTCTGCGACACGGTGCTGGAGCGCGATACGGCGGATATTCTGTGTTCCGCCCTCTGCGACGACTGCATCGAGCGGGGCCTTAACCTGAAAGAGGGCGGCGCGGTCTACGACTTTATCAGCGACTTGCAGGTAGGTATCGCCAACCTTGCCGATTCCCTTGCGGCGATAAAAAAATGCGTGTTTGAGGATAAATCGGTGACTGCGCAAGAGCTGTGGAACGCGCTGCGGCTGAATTTCGAAGGGGCCGAAAACGAGCGCATACGGGAACTTTTAGTCGCCGCCCCAAAATACGGCAACGACGACGATTACGCGGACTCCCTTGTCCGCGCCGCCTACGACATCTACATTGACGAGATGAAGAAGTACCGCAACACCCGCTATGGCCGGGGGCCTATAGGCGGCGTGTATTATGCCGGCACATCCTCCATTTCGGCGAACGTGCCGCAGGGCGCGGGTACCACGGCGACCCCCGATGGGCGCAGGGCCGGCGAGCCGCTCGCGGAAGGCTGCTCCCCCTCGCACGGGATGGACAAAAACGGGCCGACTGCGGTATTCAAATCAGTATCCAAGCTGCCCATCCCGGAAATTACCGGCGGCGTTCTTTTGAACCAGAAGCTCACCCCGGCCATGCTCGAGTCCGAAGAAAACCGGAACAAGCTGGTATTCCTGCTCCACGCCTTTTTCAGCCGGCTGGGCGGCTTCCACGTGCAGTTCAACGTAGTATCCCGCGAAACCCTGCTCGACGCCCAGGCCCATCCGGAAAAGCACCAGGACCTTATCGTCAGGGTGGCCGGTTACAGCGCTTTCTTTAACGTGCTTTCCCGGCAGACTCAGGACGACATAATCGAGCGGACGGAGCAGAGCCTGTAGCCGGAGCCTGTAGCGCCTGCGGATTTTCGCGCCGGGGGGCGAAAATCCCGGTTGTCCGGAGCGCCTGATCGGGCAAACCCGGCGCGTCATTCAAACTCAACATTTTCGATAAATATCTGGTTAAAGTACCGGTCTTCGGGCAGGCTGTACTCCTGCGACAGTTCTACTATCTCCTCAATTTTTTCTCCGGCGCCGCTGTCCAGAAGGTACTTTACCGTACCACCGAGGGAGCTGTTCCCGATAAGCGAGACCCTGGACTTGAGTTCCTGGGGAATAAGGCCTATTCCCGCCCCGCTTTCAAAATTCATATTGAAACCAAAGCCCCCGGCAATGTAGAGGGTCTTTACCTCGCCGTAATCCGTCCCCGTGTGGCGGAGCAGGGCCTCCATGCCGGAACGGATGGCGCTCTTGGCAAGCTGGAGCTCCCGCACATCCTTCTGGATAAATTTGATCTCCTCGCCCTCGGGGTTCTTTGCCAGTATCAGATCTCCGACGCCGGCCGCGAATTTTCCGCTGCTTTCTATAAGGCCGTTGAGTAATCCGTGGTACACAATATCTATCACCGCGGAGCCGCATATCCCCGACGGCGGTTTGCCGCCGATAGTTTTAATGTCGAAGCTGCCGCCGCTGTAGCTTGCCTGGGAAATCGCGCCCGGAACGCTGCCCGTACCCCAGAGTATGTTTCCGCCCTCGAACGCCGGCCCCGCGGCGGTGGCGGTGCAGAGCAGCTTCCCGTCTTTTACCAGGGCCATCTCGCCGTTGGTGCCTATGTCCATAAAGAACACAGGTTCCGCGCTTTTGTGAAGCTCCGTAAAAAAAAGCCCCGCGCTGATATCCGCCCCTACATAGGTGGAAATTCCCGGCAGTATCACTACCGGGCAGGAAATATCCCCTTCAAAAAGTTCCCGGTAGGCGCAGCTTACAAAATCAAGGGTAACGGGGGTAAAGGGGACAACGCCAAGGGTGGCGCAGCTTAGATTGAGCAGCAGGTGGAGCATGGTAGTGTTTCCCGCTATCGCGAATTTTGCCACCGCCTTCCCGCTCACACCCTGGTCCCGGCACAGCGTCTCGGCGCCCGCGGCTATCTGGGCGCGCACAGCCCCGCTCATTTTGGAAAGGTCCCCCTTTCCTGCCCGTTCCATGCGGGAAATAACATCCGCGCCGAATTCCCTCTGCTTGTTTACCACGGAAAGCCGCTGTTTTATTTCCCCGCTTTCAAGGTCTACCAGGGCCATGGCTAAAGTAGTAGTACCGATATCAACCGCTATACCGTATACCGCCTCTTTTCCGCATATAACGGCTGCAACGCGCCCCCGCTCCCGGTAAACAGAAACAGTGTCGCTTTCGGTTTCCGCGAGAAAGGCGATACGGCCAAGTTCGTCAAGGGAAAGATCCCCTCTACGGCCGCCCGCTACCTGGCGGGCAAAACTTAAAGCCTGTTTTTTCCGGGAAAAAATTTCCCGCTCCAGTGCGTTGATCCGCTGGTTTCCGGCGTCAAAGCTGTCCACCGCGTGGAATTCTTTTTCCGTGTCTTTGGGGACGGCCAGGGTCATGGAAACTGCGGGACGGACAGAGCAGGCCAGGCGGAACCCGGCGTCAAGTTCCGTTTTGGAAAAATACGCGCGGCAGGCGGCGGAAGGCTCCAGTTCGCCCGCCACAAGCCTGATGCGGCACTTCCCGCAGGTACCCCTGCCGCCGCAGATAGCCGGAATATAGACCCCGGCCCCCTGTAAAATTTCCAGCAGACTCTTTCCGGAGGAATCCCCCGCGCCCTGTACGGGAACGATCTTTTCCTTTCCGTCTTCGGTGATTACCTTGATTAAAATTTCGTCCAATTAAGTGCCTCCGGACCATTGTCGTTGTATAAAGTATAAAGCAAACACGAAACAAACTCTGCGGGCAGTATACCATTGTTCCGGTTTTCGCGCCACCGGAATTAAGCGGGCCACGGCCAATTTCGCATTACAACGGTTTTCCGGAATTTCCGTAATTGCGGGTTGAAAACCGGCGGAATATCAGGGGTCCGCGAATGGGCGCTGATTTTTGCGAATTATTGCGGGATAAATTAGCGTTAATTCGCATAATTCGCGGATTTTCTTTCTCCTTGCCGAACCCGCGTCAATTATTCAGCCGGGGAATTTTCCCGCTTTTTGCCCCGTAGCGCCCCTGGGCCAAGCGACGCAACGCTCCTGGGCCGGGCGACGCGGCGCGCCCTGCGTATTGACTTATATCCCGCGCCCGGGTAAATTTATCTGTAGAGGAGTCCGGAATGACCTACAGTATCGCAATGGCCGGGAAAGGGGGCGTGGGGAAGACCACCCTCTGCGGCCTTTTTCTTAGTTACCTCGCCGAAACAGGCAAAGGCCCCATCCTCGCGGTGGACGCGGACCCGAACTCGAATCTCAACGAAGTGCTGGGAGTGGAAAAATTCGTTACTCTGGGCGATATCCGGGAGGAAATCGCCAGGGCGGAAATGGAAGAGAAGAACCCCATCCCCCCGGGCATGTCCAAGCAGGAGTACGCCAATTTCCGTTTCGGCTCCGCCCTTATCGAGGAAGACAACTACGATATGCTGGTCATGGGCCGCACCCAGGGCAAGGGCTGTTACTGTTTTATCAACGATATACTAAGGGGAGAACTTAAAAAGCACTATCAGAATTACAATTACCTGATAGTTGACAACGAAGCGGGCCTTGAGCATATCAGCCGGGGTATACTGCCGCCTGTGGACCTTATCCTCCTGGTAAGCGACTGCTCCCGCCGGGGCATACAGGCGGCCGGGCGCATAGCCGAAATGATAGGCCAGCTTGATTTTAAGGCGGGGCATGTCTACCTTATCGTAAACCGGGCGCCGGGCGGCGTCGTAGGGCCAGGGATTGAAGAAGAGATAAAAGAACAAAACCTGGATCTTATCGGCGTAATTCCCCAGGACGATTCCGTGTACCAATACGACGCCGACGGAAAGCCCCTGGTTTCCCTGCCGGCGGATTCGCCGGTCAAACTTGCC
>JAIRYB010000076.1 GCA_031267955.1 Spirochaetaceae bacterium
CCCCGGCTTCCCAAGAATATGCGTCCGGTGAATCTATCACGCTGCCCGGCCAGGGAGGTATGAGCGCGCCGGCCGGGGCGAGCTTTGCCGGCTGGACCGATGAGTACGGAAATACCTACCCGGCGGGTGAGTATTATACCGTAACGGGCAACGTAATCTTTACCGCACGATGGACTTACGGCGGAGGCCCCGTCGGCACTGCCTTCTACAAGGTAAGTTATAGCGCCGGTGAGGGGGGATACGGCATACCCCCGGCTTCACAAGACTATGCGTCCGGTACATCTATCACGCTGCCCGGCCAGGGTAATATGTCCACGTCAACCGGGGCGAGCTTTGCCGGCTGGACCGATGATTGGTACGGAGGTACTTACGCAGCGGGTGATCACTATACCGTAAATGGCGACGTATTCTTTACCGCGCAATGGACTTATCGCGGAGGCCCCGTCGGCACTGCTGATCCTTTTGAGGGAACCTGGGAGTCCGTACAAAGCAGCGTGGGTTACGGTGTCACCTCTACAGTGACTGCCTCTGGGGGATTATACGAGCAATCTATGAAGGGGTCAGGATACTATGAAAGCGAAACACGGGGACTTGCCCGCGGTACGTATACGGTTGAAGGTACTACCGTAACCATGACCTTTACTCAGATAAACAGGAATATGTTTAGCGGTGCGTCTTATTTATTGTATTCCCCGGAAACCTGGGCTACTTTTGACGATCTGGCCCCCAGCGAACAAGCGCAGCTCAGGGAAGCCGATGTGATAACCATAACGGGCGGGAATACTTTTATCATCAATAACGAAACGTATACCAAAATCGGCGGGTAGAAGCAGGGGTGTCAGTCACCTTTTTCAAGATAGTAGAAGCAGGGGTGTCAGTCACCAAATTTAAAGGTAACGCAAAGGTGCCAGGCACCGAATTTCGGCCTTGCAATTTATCCTATACCCATGTATAGTATTGGTATGGAACTCAGCGAGAAAATCGCCGTGCTTTCGGCGGCTGCGAAGTACGACGCGTCCTGCGCGTCTTCCGGGAGCGGCAGGGCGGGCGACGGGTTTTCCGGCGGAAAAGGCGGGGGAGGCAGGCGGCAGGGCGCGTTCTTCGGGGCAACGCTGCCCGCCGGGGTCTGCCATAGCTGGACTGAGGACGGCAGGTGCGTGAGCCTGCTCAAGGTGCTTTATTCCAACGTGTGCCGCTTCGACTGTAGTTACTGCGTCAACCGGGCCTCCGCCGATACCCGCCGCGCGTCTTTTACTACAGAGGAGCTGATAACCCTTACCTGCGAATTCTACCGCCATAATTATATCGAAGGGCTTTTTCTGTCTTCCGGAATATTTGCCGATCCGGATATTGTAATGGAAAAACTTGTCGAAACAGCGCGGAAACTGCGTACCGAGGCGGGTTTCGGCGGCTATATCCACCTTCAGATTATCCCCGGCTCCGGGGCCAAATTTATACGGCCAGCCGGACTCTGGGCGGACCGGCTTTCGGCGAATATTGAGCTTCCAACGGATAAAAGCCTGACGCGCCTGGCGCCCCAGAAATCGGGAAAGCTGATCTTCGGGGCGATGGAAGAGGTCCTGGCGGCGGAAAATGAAAACAGCGAGGACAGGCGGAGGAGCCGGGCCTTCCATCCGGGCAGGGAGGCGCCGGCGTTCGCGCCCGCCGGGCAAAGCACCCAGCTTATCGTGGGGGTTTCCGCGGAAAACGACCGGCAGATCATCACCCTTTCGGGGGCGCTTTACCGGAAATTTTTCCTTAGGCGCGTGTACTATTCCGCCTATACGCCGGTGGGCGTGCCGGGCGGCGGGGGTATCCCGGATCCCCGGCTCCCGGAAATCAGCGGCCCCCCTCTGGCGCGGGAACACCGGCTCTACCAGGCGGACTGGCTCCTGCGTTTCTACCATTTTTCCCCGGAAGAAATACTTGAGGGCGATTCCGTCCATCTGGATATACAGGTGGACCCGAAAACCGCCTGGGCTTTAAGGCACCCGGAACGTTTCCCGGTGGAACTGGGCCGCGCCGATTACGAAGAGCTGCTCCGGGTACCCGGCGTGGGGGCGACATCGGCCCGGCGCATTATCGAGCAGCGGCGGTCCCGCTCCCTGTCCTACGAGGGGCTGCGGCGCATCGGGGTGGTCCTGAAACGCGCCCGTTATTTTATCACGGTGGCGGGCGCGGCCATCGACCGCCTGGATGACCCAAAAAGGGTGCGGCGGGTTATCGCCGGTACCGACGGCGGCGGACTCCAGCTTCCGCTGTTCGATTTTTAAGGGGAAATACGATGAGGGATTTAATTGACGACGAAAACGCCGGGGAATTTTTTGATGTGCCGGGGCTGGGCGAATACCTGCGGCGCGCCAGCCGCGAAGCGCGGGCGGGGCAGGGCGGGCTTTTTGAGGAGGCCCCTGGCCCGGAACCTGCTGATTTAGCCGCGCTTGTCCCCCTGGAACTCCGCGGGCTTTCGCTTTACGGGTACAACGCGGCCGTCCTTGCCGCCATGAGCGAGCCCCTGCCCGCCGGATCTATCCGGCGCTTCTGCGGCAGGCTGGTTTCCGCCGCGGAACGCGCCGGCGGTAAAAATAACGGCCTTTCCGCCGGGCCGCAGGCACAGCTTGCCGCAGACGCCGCCGCGGGCGACCGCGGCGACGATGATACAAGGGCCGTGCTGGAAGCCGCCGCCAAAGTTACCCGCGAGATTGACCGGCTGCGCGGCCTGCTGCGTTTCTGCCTGGACAGGGCGGGAATGTACATCGCCCGGTGTGCGCCGGATCATTTCGCGCTTCCCGCCCTGGCCGGGTACTTTGAGACGCGCTTCGGCGGGACGCCCTGGGCAATTATCGACGAAAAGCGCCGCCTTGCCCTGGCAAGGTTCCCCGGCGAAACACCCCGCCTCGCCGGCCTATCCGCTTTTACGGAAACCGCCGTTCCGCCGGGAGCCACAGCCGGCGAAGGCCCGGCCCCGGACCGCTGGGAAGAGTTCTGGCGGACCTACCACCGCTCCGTGAACAACAAGGACCGGGAAAACCCGGGCCTCCAGCGCCGGTTCATGCCGGAACGGTACTGGAAGTACCTTGCGGAAATGCGGCCGCCTTTGCCGTAGCAGGCAATAGCTAAACCGGTAATTACAAAAAGCCCGCGATTACGGATTCCGGTTGATTCGGAACCAGTCGGCAAGGCGGCGGTTCAGATCGGCGGCGGCGGTTTCGCCGCGGGTACGGTCGTGGAGGTAGGGCAGAATCACCTGGCGCTTAATGGCCATCCAGTTATGGGGAAGTATATTGGGCGGCGACAGGGCGGCTTCCGGGGGCATATGCCCGAGCAGGCCGGGATAATAACGGGGGAAAACCTGTTCCGTTACAATACGCATGGCGGAAAAGCCGCCCCCGATTCCGAAGAGGGTTTCGCTCATTCCGCGCCGCTTGCTTTCTTCCAGGAGGAGGCGCTGGGTGTCTTCGCGGAAAAACCACCGGGTAAAGGCGTCGGCGGCTTTTTTCGCCCGGGCGGTTTTACTGATGCCGTAGTAAGTGGTGTTTTCCACAAGCGGAATGGTTCCGTCGTTTCCGGCAATCCAGCGGAAATCAAGGCTGTTCTGCTGTTCGCCGGCCAGGGTAAAAAATTCGGAGCTTTCCAGATAGCAGAAAAGGACGCGCCCGGAAATGGCGAGTTTTGCCTGGGGGACGAAAAAATACTTAAAGGCAAAATCATTTTCCATACTGGCATTGGCGTCGTTGATCCAGCCGTGGATATACTGAATCGATTCCTCCAGTGCCGCGGAATCCCAGGCAAGGGGTTCGGCTTCCCGGAACCCGGTATTAAAAAGGGTGGCGGTAACAAAGATAAATTCCTCGTTCCAGAAAGGGGAGAATCCCATCTGCGTAAAAGCGCCGCCGGATTCCCTGTCGTAGGCCCTGCCTATTTCCTTGATTTCCCCGGGGCTGATGACAAACAGGCCGGGAAGCAGATGGCTGTTACTTCCGGAAAAAGCCAGGGCCGGAATATTAAACGCGACGGGAAGCAAATACTGCTTCTCATCAATTTTGCCCAGCGAGAGCAGCCTCGAATAAAAGGCGCCGCCGTCTATCCCTTTTTTAAGGAGGTAGTCCAGAGGTTTAAAAAGGCTGCGGGTGGAAGCGCTTTTTAACCAGCTTCCGACTACAATATCCGGATTATCCCCGTCGCCGGCCAGTTCCCGCGTAAGGGAGGCGGTATAACGCGTTTCTATCCTGTATTCATCCTGGCTGGAATTGAAGTACTCGGCATAAATGGCAAATTCAGGGCGGTCAGTCCGGACAATCGCCGTATTGGGCTCCCAAAAACCGCAGGACGCAAATAATAACGCGGCAAGAATTGCGGGGAGTTTGCGGGGCAAGCCGGTACCGCGGGTTTCCGAAAAACAGGGCTTTCTCATCAAAACATCCTATTATCCCCATTTAGCGCTTGTCAATCCCGAAATTTCGGGTTATCCTATAACAAATGGATTTCGATTATGTACAGGATCCTGCCATCCTCCAGATGGTTGAAAAACTTGGCGAACATTACCGGGCCAATATTGACACCCGTTTTATCCGTACCGCCCTGTTACAGATCCCCCTGGACAAAAACCAATGGGACCTTGTAGAGGATCTTACCAAGGAAGACCAACTCCGTTTCCAGGGTTACGTGCTGGAGAATCTGTACCGCGAGCTTGCGGCCACGGCAAGGCTGGTTTCCCTGGCCCGCCGGAATCTGATCCCGAATATACGGAACCGGGTATCGCTCTCGGGTTCCGGCTCCGGTTCAGACCGTATCCTGCGGGATATGGCGGTGAACGCCTTCGGGACCAACGTGGATATTCTTGAGAAAATGGTAAAAGAGATTTTTGCCGCCCTGGTACAGATGGACAAGGCCGACCAGAAACACGGCCGCCGCCCGCTCTATTCCCAAATGCCCGAACTCGCGGACCTTATCGGGACCCTGTAAGCCGCCAAAACGCCCGCCCCTCTCCGGCGGGTAGATATTAAAAAAGCGGGGCGCAAGGCGGCGGTATTTCAGGCCGGGGCGGATTTAGACGCGGTTTCGTAGATCGTTTCATAAACACCGGGAATGTCTTTTTCCTCTATCGCCGCGAAAGTGACGCGGAGGTAGTCTTCGCCCAGGGCGACGGCGCCGATTCCGCGGTCAAGGAGCGCCCGGCGCAGGGTTTCCGCGTCTACGCCGTTGCAGCGAAAACTCATGAAATAGCCCGAATTAAAGGGCAGCGGGCTGAGTACAGAGTGGCCGGGATGGGATATGATAAATTGTTTTACCGCCTGGTAACGGCCTTTAAGGAGACGGAAAAATTTTTCCTTTTCAACGGAGCTGCGCTTGTCCGCCATTGTTTTGAGCATCAGATTTTGGGCGGGGGTATTGGCGCAGGAAACCGAGGACCGGATAATGCCCATGTATTTTTTGATTAGCGCGTCGCAGTGCCCCTGTTCCAGGCCTTTTGAACCCAGGGTGACAAAGGCCATCCTGAAACCCCAGGTGTAATCTTCCTTGGTAGGGCCGTCGAGCTTGACGGCCAGCACCCGCTCGTGGAGGTTTACAAGCCGGCCGAAAATTGATTCCTGTATAATATCTTCCTCGTAGAAAAGGCCGAAATAAGCGTCGTCACAGAGTACCAGCGCGTCCCTCCCGCTTTCGGCAATTTCCAGGATCATGCCTACCAGCGCGTCTTCCTCCTTTCTGGTAGGCGAGTAGCCGGAAGGGTTATTGGGAAAATTGAGGATAATTCTGAGAGGTTCGCTTTCCGCCCCGTGTTTCATGGTTTTTTCAATAGCCTTGAGGTCCAGGCCCGGCCCCCCGTTAAAAAAGCCGACGGTCGTAAAATTTGCCTCCCGCCTGTCCCTGAAGATAAGGCCGTAATTGTCCCAGCAGGGATCGCTCGCGATAATCGTCTGGGAAGGGTCCAGAAAAAGATCGGCGGTATAGGATATTCCCGCTGTTATGCCGGGAACAACTATGGGCAGGCTTAAATGTTCCGCCTTTATTGAAGGGTTCTTCAGGAGAAGCTGCTCTTTCCAGGCCTGCCGCGCTTTTTCGATTCCCGCGGTGGGGGCGTAAGCTACGGTTTCCTCGGGGCTGAGGCCGGGAAGCTCGGCCGCAATGGCGGACATTATCAGGGGCCTGCCGCCGGAATACGCCATGCCGATGGTGGCGTTAGCCGTAAACGCCCTGGCCTTAGCCTCGGCGGACTGGGCGATAATGCCCCTGGGAAAGTAGATGCGCCTGCCGAGGCCGGACAGAAGCCTGCCCGCGACAGTGCCCTCAAGCACGGAGTTGAGTTCAAGAGCCAGCGGATTCATATTAAGGAAATAATCCGCCAAAAGGGGCCGCAGAGTCAAGGAGCGTATACAAGGAAAGCGGGCAAAGGCCGGAGCTTGGAACTGCGGACCGGAATGTCAATCGCGCGCGTTGACAGCGGTCCGGGCTTTTTCCTACAATAAAAGTATGCGGTTTGAACTAACCGAAGCGCTCATGAACGACATACTCTTTTCCATGGAAGACCAGAACGGCGAATTTATTCTGGATACCCGGGAGGGGGTAATAATAGGCGAAAATGACGAAGACTATGAAGACGCGGAGGAAGACGGCGGGGACGAAGGCCGGTTTATCGGGCTTCCCTACTGGGGCCCCACCGAGGGGTACCGGCTTATGGAAAAATTCGCCGTCGCGTTTAAAAACGCGGTTATCAGGGAAAAGCTGACCGCCGCGCTGGATCAGGGCAAGGGGGTGTTCCGGGCTTTTAAAAACGCGCTCGGTTCGCACCCGGAGGCGGAGCGGCTTTGGTTTGCCTTTAAGGAACGCGAAATGAGGCAGATCATACTGGACTGGTACAATGCCTATCGGGAAGAATGGGGGCTTGCGCGCCTGGGGAACGAGCCGGAAGAAACCGAGGACCTGGTGCTGGAAGACTTCCGGTTCCGCCCCCCGGAAAAACAGGATACGGAGGCGATTGGGAATCTGCGCCAATCCTGCCTGGCGGAATTGATCTCGGCGGCGGAAGAAGAGGGGCTGGGCGACAAGCCGCCTTTTATCGCCAGCTGGGCCCGGCAGCTTGGCCCGGCGGAACCGCTGCTCGTGGCGGAGAGCGGCGCCGGGGAATTCGCCGGGTACGTGGCGGCGGTCGGAAGGGATGACACGCTCCTGGTCACAGCCCTTGAGGTAAAGGCCGAATACCGGGGCCTGGGTTTGGGGGAGATGATCCTGGCCCGGCTTCTGGAAACGGAGCCGGTAAAAAAGGCCGCCCATGTGGTAGTGGAGCTTCCCCAGGCAGCCGAAAACTTTTCCCGTGTCCTGCTGCGAAGATCTTTCGTTCCCTTTGCCACTTCTTATGTATTGAAGTCCAAATAATTATCCGGCCGGGCCGTGTCCCGGTATACATCCAGCTCGCCTGTAATGAAGGCGCGGCTTTCCGTTTCGCCGTCCGCCATGACAAGCAATTCCCCGTCCCCGCCTATCCCCGAAAGTACGCCTTCTACCCGCTGCCCCGTATCGGCGCCGCCCGGGAAAAAACATACCCGCTCCCCCCGCCGGTAAAGCCGTTCTTCAAGGCGCGCCCGCCAGGCGCCGGGGGGCCGGGTTCCGGCGATTTCCCGGTACAGGCGCGCGAGAATTTTTTCCAAAAGCCGGAAACGGTCTTCGCCGGTATAGGCAACGGCTTTCCCGCCGCAGGGCAGGAGTGACTGCCGGGCCAAAAGAAGGCTGGCCGCCCTGGCGCGGACAGCGGCGGGAAATTCCGTCTGGGCCAGATTCACGCCTACCCCGATATAGACAACGCAGCCCGAGGCGTCCGCGACGCTTTCGGCGAGTATCCCCGCCGTTTTGAAGGCCGTATCCGCGCTATCCCGCGTTTCAAGCAGCATGATGTCGTTGGGCCACTTGACCAGCACCCGGCCTTTCAGTTCCGGGGCAAAATCCTCGACAGCCAGGGAAACGGCAAGGCCCGCCCTAAGGGTGAGCGCGCCGGGAACAAGGCCGAAGCCGGCGTAACGCAGCAGAATGGTAAAAAGGAGGTTCTCTCCCCGGCCGGCTTCCCAGCGCCTCTCAAGGCCGCGGCCCCGGCCGGCTTCCTGGAAGCCCGCCGCAATAACCGCGCCATGCACCTCCCCCCGCGAGGCAAGAAGGCGGGCTTCGTCCATGGTACTGGAAACCGTTTCCCGGTAATACACCGGAGCGCCAAAGGGATTATCAATACTGCAAATTTTCATACGATACCGGCGGCAAACTTCCGGCACGGGATTAAAATACCCTGGCCTATTTGCGCTTTTTCCAGCGAATGTAAACCTGGCGGCCGGTACTGTTTTCCTGGGGGCGCTCCTCGGTCTCGAACTGGGGAATGGCGCGGAAAAGATCGCCGAGTTTCTTGAAGCCGTAGTTCCGGGGATCGAATTCGCTGGACCTGTTGTTGATCTTCTGCCCCACCCCGCCCAGATAAGCCCAGCCGGATTCGTCCGCCAGATCTTCCACGGCGTCCCGCAGAAGTTTTTGGAGTTTCCGGTCCAGCTTGAATTCCTTGCGGGGTTTTACGACGGGCTTTAATTCGTCGTCGTCCGCCTCTTCCTGGTAATCGCCGCGCAGTATTTCCGTGTAGATAAATTTGTCACATACGGAAACAAAGGCCCTCGGGGTCTTCTTCTCCCCGAATCCGTAAACCGTGCGCCCGCTTTCCCGCAGCCGCGCCGCGAGCCGGGTAAAGTCCGAATCGCTTGAAACGATACAGAACCCGTCGAGCTTCTCGCTGTAGAGCAGGTCCATGGCGTCGATAATCATCGCGCTGTCTGTAGCGTTCTTTCCCGATGTATAGGAAAACTGCTGGATAGGCTGGATGGCGTATTCCAGCAGCCGGTCTTTCCAGGAACGAAGGTTGGTGCTGGTCCAGTCCCCGTATATACGCTTGACGCTGGCCACGCCGTATTTGGCTACTTCGTCCAAAAGCCCCTCGATGATCACGGGCTGCGTATTATCCGCGTCGATAAGGACGGCCAGCTTCGCCTGGCTTGACTCTGCCGACTGGCTGGAAAACGGCAATAATGGCAATCTTTCACCTCTGTAATTAGTATTTTGGCGGAATTTCCGTATGTCTGTAACGGGCATTAACACAAAGCGTCAATAATACCCCGCGCTGGATATTACCACAAAACGCGCGGCAAGCGCCAGCCCCCTGTTGATCTTTCCACGCGTAATTCCTTATCCTAAGGGTACTCATGAAAATTACCGCGGACCTCCACGTCCATTCGCGTTTTTCCCGGGCCGCGAGCAAAAACATTTCCCCCTCTTCCCTTGACTACTGGGCGCGGGTCAAAGGCATCGATCTTGTTGGTACCGGCGACTGTACGCACCCGGTTTGGCTGGAAGAACTGCGCGGGCAGCTGGACGAGGCGGAAGATGGTTTCTTCATCTTGAAAAAGGGTATCCGCGCGGCTTCCGGCGCGGCCCCGGGCAGTAATACTGTTCCCCGTTTTGTTCTGACCGGAGAAATTTGCACAATTTATAAAAAGGCCGGCAGGACGCGCAAGGTACACCACCTGGTCATACTGCCCGGTTTCAGGGCGGCGGCGGCGTTTCAGGCCGGGCTTGGGCGCGCGGGCAATATACGGAGCGACGGCCGGCCGGTGCTGGGTATCGATTCCCGGGAACTTCTCTCCCTGCTTCTGGAAGCCGACGAACGGAGCCTCCTTATACCGGCGCATATATGGACCCCCTGGTTTTCCGTTCTTGGCGCGAAATCGGGTTTTGATTCAATTGACGAATGCTACGGCGATCTCGCGGCCTTTATTCCGGCGGTCGAAACCGGCCTTTCTTCCAACCCGCCCATGAATTGGGCGGTCCCGTCCCTTAACTGTTTTTCAATTATTTCCAATTCCGACGCCCATTCCCCGGAAAAACTCGGCCGCGAGGCAACGGTTTTCCGGATGGATCTGTCCTACCCCTCCCTTGCCGCCGCGCTTAAGGGCGATGCTTTTGGCGGCGACAGCGCGGGTATTCTCCGCACGCTTGAATTTTTCCCCCAGGAGGGGAAGTACTACTACGATGGGCATAGAAAATGCGGCGCCGGCATTGGCCCGCGGGAAGC
>JAIRYB010000114.1 GCA_031267955.1 Spirochaetaceae bacterium
ACGCATAGGCGCGATAAAAAAGGAACTGGCGCATGGGAACATTTCCGAAGAAACCGCGACACGGCGGATAACCAGTGTGTATGCGGCGGTGCGGCTTGCGCGGACCCGGCGGTTCCGGGTAAGATTATGGTACGGGAGCGGCTTGGCAAACAATGTTTGCGGGCACGAACCGGGTGAACCGGGGGGGCAGCTGGAACAACAACGTGTCCAACTGCGCCGTTGCCAACCGGAACAACAACACCCCTGACAACCGGAACAACAACCTTGGCTTCCGGGTGGTGTGCCTCTGAGCCCCGCGAAAGCGTAAGCCTTTGTCAAGCAAAGCCGCACCGCGGAACAAAGCCGTTTCCGGTGGACCAGGTGAACGGGCCGCAAAAAACGAGTAATGCCTTTATGCCAGTACGGGAGCGCTATATGCCCGCCGGGAAAGCTTAAAGGCATTTTTTACGTTCAATGACCCGGAGGTCCAGAACTTTTCCTCTTCCCTTCATGTTCGCAAAGCTCCGGTTCAACGCAGGGCCAGCTTCCTTTATGTTCGTGATGGTTTGTGAGGTGCTATCCGCAGAGCGGATAGCTTGTGGTTAAAATTCTTCAAAACAGGTAATGTTGCGGTATTTGAAAGCAAGGGAACCCCTACCAGGCTGTTGTCTTGGTTTCCCCCCAGCAATTCCAAATTCAAATATCCCCAATCGAAAAACGCCGTTTCGCGTACCGGCGGCGGGAATCCCCCGGGTGCGGGGCGCATGGCGTCCTACAAAAAAAGCCAGCCCAAAGGCTGCGTCAAAAAAAGCGACGGCCATCCAGCCCCGCACCCGGGGGATTCCCGCCGCCGTTTACGGAACATGGGTATCCAGCGGCAGTCGAATTAGAAATTCCTGAAGTACACGAAGTTACCCCTTGACTATGTAATTATATGCCTATACAATTATGTATAGGCAGAGGGAAAGCTATGTTTACATGGACAACGGAAAAGAACCGGATCAACAAACAAAAACACGGCTTTTACCTTTCCGATATTGTAGACGTGTTTGACGATCCGTATTT
The DNA here is from genome assembly GCA_031267955.1 of Spirochaetaceae bacterium. Lineage (GTDB taxonomy): Bacteria > Spirochaetota > Spirochaetia > Treponematales > Breznakiellaceae > JAIRRR01. The sequence goes on from JAIRYB010000114.1 coordinate 1,045, forward strand.
ACTGGAGTTTTACGATGCAGCGCATTCGTCTTTAGATGACGACCGCTATATCAATATAGGCCGTTTCCATGACGCTGTTATCCTTTTCATAGTAACAACGGACAAGGCGGATGGTAAAACCCGGATAATTACGGCGCGGGAAGCAACGCCAAGAGAGCGGGAGGTATACAATGACCACTACAGAAAAAGCACGAATAGCGGCGGAAATTAAGGCTTTCGGGAATACGGATTTTTCCGATAGCCCTGAATTAAGCGATGAACAGCTTAAACAGTTAAAGCCCTCCCACTACCGGAATATGGCGAACTATAAACCCGTAAAAAAGACGGTAAACGTCCGCCTTGACGCTGATGTCATCGAGTGGCTTCAAAGCGCCGGCAAAGGCTATCAGACCCGTATGAACGCGATACTACGGGAAGCAATGGAGAAAGCTGTCTAATTCGAGTCTGTCCATAATGTAGACATATTATAGACTGGGTAACTCATGTTACGCAGCTCAAGAAATTTAACCACAACAGACCGCAGGACCCGCTTACGCGGGGGAGCACACGAAAAACACGAACTTTTTGTCAGAAATTTTAAGGAGGCACTAAATCTTTTCCGTTAAGCCCGCAAACCTTCAACCGGTAGTCCGCTCGCCGGATCGTAGCCCGGGCCGTCCCGGTTTCAAATTTGAATACCGCCTTTTTCCCGGATCTTCAATATGCCGATGATCACCGGGGCGGTAAAAAAGGAATGATCCGCATAGATCCCAATTTCGTCGTCCGCCAGGGTGATGACCACGGCTTTCACGGCGGCGGAATAAAAGAGCCGGTAGGGGGTATGCACCTCAAAGGGGAAGGTTTTTGCCATCTCAGGTCCCGGCTTTTTCCAGCACGCCGTTGATGCCGCCGGCCATAAAGAAGGCTTGTTCCGGCAGGGAATCACATTCGCCGTCCAGGATCATCCTGAACCCCTGCCCGGCGCAAACGCCAGTACCGCACACGCGGCCGCAAGAAAAAGCATCCGCCGCCTGTTCATTGCCCGTCTCCTTAAAAAAGCCGCTCTAACAGGCTGCTAAATTTCTTTCTTCTCATTTTTTATTTCATCCACCATCCGTTTCATTTTATAATAACTTCTGAACAGATCGTCCTCTGATACAAACCCTTCGTCGGTGGCGTCGTAGGTTAGTTTCCCCGCCCTGGTTTTTATTTTTTCCATTAAATCAAGACAGCCCTTATAATCTTTTTCCAGCAGCACCTTTACGATAGTATCATCCCAGTCGATATATACGGCGTATTTTTTTCGTATATCTATGCCATAGTGCCGCCCGATAATGAATTTATATATCTTGTCATACAAATAGGTTTTATCCCTTAGTTTGATTCCCAGTATTTTTGTCCTGACGCTTATATCGTTTTCGTTAAATATCAGTTGTTTGTTAATAATTCTTATCACAAAAAATACCGCTAAAAAAAACAACACCACAGCAGCGAAAATCATCAGGTCATCTCCCCTGAAGGCATAGAGTAATACAACCGTCGCCCCGGTAATTAAAAAAAGCCCTATGAAGTTTCTGTCCACAAATTCCTTGATCTTTTCATTTACGGAATCGTCATTTCGTTTCATTGCTTCCTCCTTACCGCTGTCATATCCCCTGCCTTGGGTTCTTGCCGTTTCCTTCAAGCCCGTAAACCTTCAACCGGTACTCCGCCCGCCGGATCGTCGCCCGGGCCGTCTCGGTTTCAAATTTGAACATCGCCGTTTTAAGGAACTCCTCAGCCTTTTGCTTCGCCGCCAGCGCCCGCTCACGGTCAATCTCCCGGGGCCATTCGGCGGCGTCCACCATGAGGACGGTCTTGTGGCTTTTGACCTCCAGAATACCCTCGGTGGTAAAGGCGGAAAACCAGCGGCCGTCTTTTTCCCGGATCTTCACTATGCCGGTGATCACCGGGGCGGTAAAAAAGGAATGATCCGCATATATCCCAATTTCGCCGTCCGCCAGGGTGATGACCACGGCTTCCACGGCGGCGGAATAAAAGAGCCGGTAGGGGGTATGCACCTCAAAGGGGAAGGTTTTTGCCATCTTAGGTCCCGGCTTTTTCCAGCACGCCGCTGATGCCGCCGGCCATAAAGAAGGCCTGTTCCGGCAGGGAATCACATTCGCCGTCCAGGATCATCCTGAACCCCCGGACGGTCTCCTTTACCGGCACATACTGGCCCCCGATGCCGGAGAATTTTTCAGCCACATAAAAGGGCTGGCTGAAAAAACGCTGAATCTTCCGGGCCCGGGCCACCGTGATCTTGTCGTCCGGGGAAAGCTCGTCCATGCCAAGGATGGCGATGATGTCCTGGAGTTCCTTGTACCGCTGGAGGATCTGTTTGGTGTCCTGGGCGGTGCGGTAATGTTCCTCCCCCACCACCGAGGGGTCCAGAATCCGGGAGGTGGAACCCAGGGGATCCACCGAGGGGTAGATTCCCAATTCGACGATTTTCCGGGAAAGTACGGTGGTGGCGTCCAGGTGGGCAAAGGTGGTGGCCGGGGCCGGATCGGTAAGGTCGTCGGCGGGAACATAAACCGCCTGGACGCTGGTGATGGACCCTTTGGAGGTACTGGCGATCCGTTCCTGGAGGCCCCCCATCTCGTTGGCCAGGGTGGGTTGGTAGCCCACGGCGCTGGGAATCCGGCCCAGCAGGGCGGAAACCTCGGCCCCGGCCTGGATGAACCGGAAAATATTGTCGATAAAGAGCAGCACATCCTGGCCGCCCTGATCCCGGAAATGTTCCGCCATCGTAAGCCCCGCCAGGGCAACCCGCATCCGGGCGCCGGGAGGTTCGTTCATCTGTCCAAAGACCAGGGCGGTTTTTTCGATTACCCCGGATTCGTTCATTTCCTTCCAGAGATCCGCCCCTTCCCGGGATCGTTCTCCCACCCCGGCGAAAACCGAATAGCCGGAATGTTCGGTGGCAATGTTGCGGATCAGTTCCATGATAATCACCGTCTTGCCCACCCCGGCGCCGCCGAAGAGGCCGATTTTTCCCCCCTTGGCGTAGGGGGCGATAAGGTCGATCACCTTGATGCCGGTTTCAAGAACTTCCGTGGCGGGCCGCTGTTCCTCAAAGCCCGGCGCGGGCTGGTGGATGGAGGCGTATTGGGACGCGGTAAAGGCGCCCCGGTCATCAATAATTCTGCCGGTAACGCTGAACATCCGGCCCAGCGCCGCCTCCCCCACGGGTACCCGGATGGGGCGGCCCGTATCTTCCGCGGCAAGGCCCCGGCGCAGACCCTCGGTGGCCTCCATAGCAACGCAGCGGACCCGGTTGTCCCCGATATGCTGTAATACTTCCAGTATTACCGGGTCCTGCGCCGGGGCGGATGCCGGGGCGTCCCGCCTGATCTCCAGGGCGTTCAGGAGCGGGGGAATCTGCCCCTCCTCAAAACGAACATCCACCACGGGGCCAACTATCTGGGTGATAATACCTGTACCGGCCATATTTACTTCCTCACTTCATCAGTAACTAGTGTCTGTCCATAATGTAGACACATTATGGACTCGGACCATAGGTCCGCGACTTCCTTAAAAACTATCGAAAAATTTCGGGACCAGGCCGGAATTTCCGGCGGCCTCTGAAAACCCAACCGGGGTTTCCGGAGGTTCCCTTCATCCATTTAACGCCGCGGAGCCGGAAACGATTTCCGACACCTCCTGGGTAATCCCCGCCTGACGGGTCCGGTTGTAATTGATCTGCAAAACCGAAAGCATATCCTCCGCGTTTTTAGATGCCTCGTCCATAGCGGCCATCCGGGCGCTTTGTTCGCTCACGTATGCCTCCACCAGTGAACCGTACACAATGCCCTTGATATAAAAGGGAACCAGGGCGTCGAACACGGCGGTCTTGGAGGGGAGGAATTCAAAACGAAGTTCCACCCGTTTCTGTCCCTCCTCCCGGGAAAGTTCGGCCTGCATTTTTTCCGCATCCAGGGGGAGAAGCTGCCGTTCCCGGGGAAGCAGTTTAACGGCGCTGTGCATGTGGGTATACACAATGTGTATCTCGTCAAACATACCCCAGAGGTATTGGGAAACGATATAATCGGCGATCTCCCGGGCGTTTTCCATGGTGGGTATTTGGGAATGGAAAGAAAAATTTTCCAGAATCAGATAAGGGGAATTGATAAAATACCGGTATCCGATGGAGCCGATAAGGATGAGTAAAGGATTGGAAACCCGGCCGCAGAGATCGCTGACCTGGCGGAAGATATTGGCGTTGTAGCCCCCGGCAAGACCCTTGTCGCTGGTAATCACCACAATCGCGGTATGGGGATTTTTGCCCCGCCCGGCGGTGAGGAATTCGCTTTCCACCCGGCCCGCCCCGGCCAGAATATCCCACATGGATTTTTGAATCCGCCGGAAAAAGGGCTCCGTGTCCTCCAGCACCCGCCGTCCCTTCCGCAGTTTCGCGGTGGAAATGAGGTTCATCGCCTTGGTAACCTGAAGAGTCTGCCTGATGGCCCGCATCCGCAGACGGACATCCCGTAAATTCGCCATAATCTTCCTACGCCTGTTTGAACTCGTTCTGCTTCAGTTCTTTGTAACCTTCAATGGCGGTTCTGAGGTCCTGTTCAAGTTCCGCCGTAACAGCCCCGGTTTTGGCGATGGTCCCCGGAATCTCCCCGTGGTAAGTCCTGAGGTATTCCAGAAACCCCTTGATGAAGCGGGCCGTCTTGTTCACCGCCACATCCATGAGGTAACCGTTGACCGCCATAAAAAGAATCGCCGTCTGGTCCTCCATGTTGTAGGGAGAGAACTGGGGCTGCTTCAGGGCCTCCATAAGCCGCTCCCCCTGGTTCAGCTTGTCCTGGGTAGCTTTGTCCAGGTCGCTGCCGAACTGGGCAAAGGCGGCCATTTCCCGGTACTGGGCAAGGTCCAGCCTGAGCCGGCCCGCGATTTTCCGTATAGCCTTGGCCTGGGCGTTTCCTCCTACCCTGCTCACCGAAAGCCCCACATCGATGGCCGGCCGGAACCCCGAATTGAAAAGCTCGGAATCCAGAAATATCTGGCCGTCGGTTATCGATATAACATTGGTAGGAATGTAGGAAGAAATATCCCCCGCCTGGGTTTCCACAATCGGGATGGCGGTGATGGAACCGCCGCCCTTTTCCGGGGAAAGTTTGGCCGCCCGCTCCAGGAGGCGGGAATGGAGATAAAATACATCACCGGGAAAGGCTTCCCGCCCCGGCGGCCTGCGCAGAAGCAGGCTGATGGTCCGGTACGCCACCGCGTGCTTGGAAAGATCGTCATAGACGATGAGCAGATCCTTCCCCTGGTGCATAAAATGCTCGGCCATGGCGCAGGCCGAATAGGGCGCCAGGTACTGGAAGGCCGGGGAATCCGAAGCCGAGGCCAATACCACGCAGGTATAATCCATGGCGCCCATGCGTTCCAGGTTCCGGATAATCGCCGCTACCGACGAAGCTTTCTGCCCTATGGCGCAATACACGCAGTACACGCCCTTGCCCTTCTGGTTTACGATGGCGTCTATGGCCAGGGCGGTTTTGCCGGTCTGCCGGTCCCCGATAATGAGCTCCCTCTGGCCCCGGCCTATGGGGATCATGGCGTCCACGGAAAGGGCGCCGGTCTGGAGCGGCACATTCACCGGACCCCGCTCAATCACCGGCGGGGCCACGGACTCGATGGGCAGGCGCTCCTCCTCGGCAATGGGCCCCTTGCCGTCGACAGGATTCCCCAGGGGGTCCACTACCCTGCCGAAAAGGCCGTCCCCGGAAGGCACGGAAACCACGCGGCCGGTACCGCGCGCCTCGTCCCCGTCCTTGACGCTGGATTCCCCGGTAAGGAGCACTACGCCCACCCCGTCCTCTTCCAGGTTAAGCACGATGCCCGTAGCGCCGGACGCAAATTCGACCAACTCTCCATAAACAGCCTTGTCCAGGCCGAAAATAGTGGCTACAGAATCCCCGACAAGGGTAACAACGCCCACGGATTCCGAAACAGGTTCGGTTTCCCAGTGCTCTATCTGCCGTTGTAAAACCTTAACCAGATCCCCAAAATTTGCCATTAAACGATCTCCCACATAGAATCAATAGGATCCGCGGCGATCTCGCCGCTTGAGGGAACCCCCAGGCCCAGGGCCATTTTGTGCATCAGCCCCTGAAAACTGGTATCCAGCAGCTCGGCGCCTATATAAACCCGGTACCCTGCGATCAATTCCGGCATAACCCGCCTTTCAAGGATAATTTCCCGGGCGCAGGTCCTCCGCGCCAGCTCGGCCTTTATCTTCTCTTCCATGGCGCTGTCCGCCGGCGCGGCTGATTCAAGGACAACGCGGACAACCCCCCTCATCCGATCCGCCGCCTTCTCAATCTCGGCCAGCAGGACCTGCCGGTATTTGAAATAATTCTTTTTCATCAGGAAGACGGCGAAACGCAGGGCCAGTTCTTTACCCCGGTTTTCCAGCCGGGAATTCCGGCTTAGATCCGCCTTCGCGGAAAGGGCTCCTGAATCAAAACCGGCTTCTTTAAGGGCTCCCCGTAGCAGCACCTCGAAACGGCGGGCCTTGTTGGTTCCCTCAAGGCGGCCTTTGAGCCGGGCGGTACAGGATATGAAAACCCTAAAGGCCTCGACGCCCTCTTCAAGGCTTTCGCCGCAAAGCTCGGTAAAGGCAACTGCCCAGCGATCAGGAAGGAACATGCCTCTTTCCCAGTTCCCGCAGCAGTATGGCCGCCTGCTCCCGGCTGTCTTCGTCGTTCAGGCCGCGCCTCAGCAAATGGCCCGCAGCGGCCAGCACCAGGGCGGCCGCCTCGGTACTGAAAACAGCCATAGCCGTCTGCTGCTCGGCCTCAATCTGTTTGCGGGCCTTTTCCAGGTAGCGTTCCGCGCCGGCCCTGCCTTCCGCGACAATCCGGGCCGCCTCCTCGTTCGCCGTTTCCGTGGCGGCGCGGATAATCTCCGCCCCGTCCTCCTCGAATTTTTTCAGCTGGGCCTGGTATTGCGCGAGCAGGGACCTCGCCTGGACCCTGTCCTTTTCCGCCTGATCCCGGATATCCTGAACCTTCTTCGCCCTCTCATCAATAAATCTGGTTACCGGCTTAAAAAGAACCGCCTTGAGTATAAAAAACAGGACCGCGATATTGATGATGGTTATGGCAAAGGTTACGGAAAAATCAAGCATGGCGGCCCCGGGACTCCGAACCAAGCATGAAACGCGTCTTCATGCTCAGCCCAATTTGGTAAAGAGGAGGATGGCGATAACCAGGCCGTAAATAGCGGTGGATTCCGCCAGGGCTACGCCCAGGAAGAACAGGGGGGTGATCTTCCCCGCAGCTTCCGGCTGCCGACTGATAGCCTGGGCCGCGCCCGAAGTGGCGATACCGATGCCAATACCCGCGCCAAGAGCGGCGACAACCGCGATACCCGCGCCCAGGGCAATTAAAGTTTGTAATTCCATAAAATAGCTCCTTGCATGACTGTTACTTAAATATCCGCAATCCAGGGCCGCTGTTCAAAATCCGGTATTCCGAAACAGCCCCGATTATTACCTGTTATTAACCGTTTATTCAGAAACCCCCGGCATTTCCAGCGCTTCGCTTATATAGAGCGTGGTCAGAAAGGTAAACACCACCGCCTGCAAAAGGCCGTCAAAAAAATCAAAGTACAGCGAAAATACCATGGGCAGGGCCAGGGGGAAAAGGCCCGTGATAAGATGCATCAGGATAAACGCCCCCAGCACATTTCCGAAAAGCCGGAGGCAGAGCGAGAGCGGCCTTATGCCGTATTCCATAATGTTGAAGGGAAGCATCATGGGTACCGGGTAAAGAAGGCCCTTGAACCAGCCTTTAAGCCCCCTGCCCAGAAAACCCGCGGCCAGCACCAGCAGGATGGAGATTACCGCAAGCGCCGCAGTAACGTTGATATCCCGGGTCGGCGGCTTTATCTCAAAAGGAGGTTCAAAGTGGAAACCGAATACGGAAACCGCTACCGGGGTAAGAAAGCCCACGACATTTGCGGCGGCAAGAAACAGAAACAGGGTCCCGATATAGGGGCCGAACCACTTTGCCCAGCGGTGGAAATTCCTCTCGGCAAAACCGTCCAGAAATTCCACCCCGGCCTCAAGGATAGCCTGGGCGCCCCGGGGTATTTCCCGCAGGCGGCGGGTCAGGACAAGGGAAGCCGCGATAAGAACCAGCATTACCGCCCAGCTTACCACCACCGTTTCGGTGATAGGAATATCGTATCCAAATAGCCTTAGGGTAAAAATCGTTTTTATTTCCAGGGCGTTCATGAATCCCGCTCCATTTTTAACAGCCGCCTATTCATCTTCTTTCTTAAAGAAAAAATCATCTTTAAAATATAGCTTTAATATGTCTTCGTCTACCGCGCTCTTTGACTTCATGTTTGTATAGGTCGATTCAAGGAAACCCTTGGTCAGGTAGAAACAGCCGAGCAGGAAGAATTCCGCAACCTTGTTCAGAATCCCCATTGACTGGTACATGCGCAGGGAACTGTCGACGCCGAAATCCGTCATAATATAGGAAATTACCGTCTGCTGAACCAGGTTTACCGCGTAGATCAGTTCCGAAATGGGAAAACCTTCTTTCATCCGCTCCTTGCCCAGGCGGACAAAGAAATCCCCCAGTTCCCTCCGGTCAAGGCCCCGATCCAGTGTCCGCGCCAGCAGGGGATAAAAGGCGGAATTCATCCGGACAAGCGACTCGTCGTCCAACGCCGCGTAGTGCTTCAGCTGCGGCGATCTGCGGATAAGCCCCTTCCAGCGGGTAGCAAAATCCTTCGCCTGCAGACTCAGGGTATCGATCACCAGTCTATCAACCATATCTGAACTATACTATATTTTGTCGTAAAATCAAGAGAAAATATACCAAATGCCGAATAGCGGTTCTTCTACAGCCATTCAGCCGGGGGGAGCCCCAGAGCCGGGCGACGCAACGCCTCCGGGCCGGACAGCGCCCCGGGGGTTTCCCGTCCCGGATACAGCGGGCCCTGCCTTTTCTTTAACTCCGCCGGGACAGGCGGGCGGCGGCAAGGGCGATAAGGGAAAGGGCCGAGAGAAGGGCGAGGAGGGTAAAACCCAGAGGGCCCATTTGCCGGTAAAAAGCCCAAAAACAGGCGGCCGCCGCGAGGGGCGTAACCAGAATGGCGGCCAAAAGGGGAATTACCCTGGGGAAAAAACTTTCCAGGGCAAGCCGCGCAAGGAAGGAAATGCCCAGGGCAAGCGAAGTCCACAGCAGGGGGATGACGACAAGGTAAAGCGGGCTGTCCTGGCCGCTCCAGCCGGCAGCCCTGATCACCCCTGCCGGTATAAGCGCGAAAAGGACAAATCCGGCGGGGTCCGCCCGGTCTTTAAAAAAGCCCAAAACGGATAAAAGGGCAAAAAGCAAAAAGGGCGGCAGGACGGGAATCAATACAATATCGGCCAGGGCGTAAACCCAAAGGGAAAAGCCAAACCCCCCGGTTTTAACCAG
>JAIRYB010000118.1 GCA_031267955.1 Spirochaetaceae bacterium
TGGGCAAAAGCCAGGGTCTTCGGGCCGGTCTTGCCCGGCTTCAGGGCCGGCAGGATCGAATCCTGGTAGAGCTTCGCCTGCTTCTCGTCGTTCACCAGGATCATGATGAAATCCGCGGCCTCGGCCGCGCCGGCGGCGGTTTTAACCTCAAGCCCCGCCGCCTCCGCCTTCTTCCAGGACGCGGAACCCTCGTAAAGCCCCACGATCACCCTTAAACCCGAGTCCCTGGCGTTAAGAGCGTGGGCGTGCCCCTGGGATCCGTAACCAATCACCCCGATGGTCTTGCCCTTCAGGGCGTCCGGATCGCAATCTTTTTCGTAGTACATAACCGCCATAACAAACTCCTGTATAAATCACCCCTCCAAACAGGTTTACCCCGTTCAGGGTAAGGTGAGAAATCCGGTAAAGTCTTACGGTTTCCCCTTCATTAAGGGTGAACCGCGCCTTACCGGCTAACTAATGCTTAGTACCAGGGATACGGAAAACAGCAGGACGGAAAGGAAGGGAGAAACAGAAGCGCCGGCCGGGCGGCCATCGCTTATACCGGCCCCGCGGCCGGTAATCTTCAGGGGTATTCTCGTGAAGCCTGCAAACACCTTGTCCTCTCCTTGTTCCATCAAGACCGGTTTTACCGAAAATGTCAAGATCCGCATTCAGGGCGCCGATGCCCTAGTAGCCTGTCGCGCTTGTAGGTTTTTGCGGCACTTTGTGCTGCAAAAACCGCGATAAACGGGCTCCTTACGCAGTTTGCAGGGTAAAAATCGCCTATTCGGCGATTTTTTGAGGATTTAAACGCGAAGCGCGACAAACTGCTAGCAGCCTGTTGCACTCGTGGATTTTTGCTTAACAAGCGACGCGAAAATCCCGATTATCCGGCGCGTGAACCTTATTCCTGCCGCCTATATATATGGGTCGAACCCGGGGTTTTGCTTTATAGCCGGGGGAAAAACTTCAAATTTTGCGGCCAAGAGAAGGTCCCCCTATGGCACGGTTTTACCTGGGGCAACGCGATACCTTGACATTTTCCGGTTTTTTTTGAGAGAATCCCCCCATGAATATTGAGGATTTGAAGGAGACCGCCGCGCTTGCCCACCTCAATTTGGACGAGGCCGAGCTTGAAAGCGCTTTTCCCGCCTTTGAGCAGATGCTCGGGTTTTTCGCGGCCATGCAGGCGGCCGACAAGGACGAAGCGGCTTTCCCTGTCCCGATCGGCGGAAACGCGGGCCAGTCCCGGCCTGCGGAATCCGGCTTTTTCCGGCCCGATGCCGGCAGCGCCGGTACGGGCCAGGTATCCGGCCTGCTGGACAATGCGGGCGAACGGGACGGCGGTTTCGTTGTGGTACCCAATGTACTGTAAATGCCCGCGAGCACACGCGGACCGTAAGGCGCGTCCCTGACGGCTTTGCAATATCCTGTCCATTATTGACTGTCCTGTTCTCTAAGGACCCGCAGGGTCTTAAGGCGTTTTCCCGGGACGATCCGGCAGGCGCCGGTAAAACGGAGGCTTATATGGCTTTATCACTGCCCGAGGGTTTTCTCCCCTATGCGGACGAATGGGAGAAAAAGATCGGCGCGTTTATTGAATACCGGCCGCGGGGGCTGCCCCCGGATTCGGGGGCTGTTTCCGGTAACGGGGCGGGCGGCCCGGCGGATGAATGCCCGGCAGCCGAACTGCCCCCCGGAGCCGCTTTGCTCGTCAGGGATCTGCCTTTCGCGGTTAAGGACAATATCGCGGTTAAGGGGTTTTCCCTGAGCTGCGGCTCCAAACTGCTTGAAAAATTCATTTCCCCCTACACCGCAACCGCGGTACGGAAACTTGAGGCCGCGGGGGGGGCGGTGGCGGGCAAGACCAATCTTGACGAATTCGGCATGGGGTCTTCCACCGACTCTTCGGCCCTGAAACAGACCAACAACCCCTGGGATCAGAGCCGGGTGGCCGGCGGCTCCTCGGGAGGGTCCGCCGCCGCAGTGGCGGCGGGGATCGTCCCCTACGCGCTGGGTTCGGATACGGGCGGCTCCGTGCGCTGCCCCGCCTCCTTCTGCGGCGTGGTCGGGCTCAAGCCCGGCTACGGCGCGGTTTCCCGCTACGGCCTCGTGGCTTACGCGTCAAGCCTTGAGGGGATAGGCATACTGGCGGATACTGCCGCCCGCTGCCGGGCCGTGTTCTCCGTTATCAGGGGGAAAGACCCCATGGATCAGACAAGCCGGGACGCGCCGCCCTTGTCCCCGCGGCTTTACGGCGGCGGAAACGCCGGGAAAAAAGTGATAGGGATCCTGTCGGCGGAAACAATAGCGAAGGCTATCGCCGCCGCCGCGGCCCAGGAAGCCGGCGGCGCCGGGGGCAAAGCCCTGGAAGCGGCGGCGCAGGCGGCGGAACTGGAGCCGGAGACTGCCGGGGCGTTCAGGGCCGCCAGGGAAAGGCTTGCCGGACTGGGGCATACCCTTGTCGATGTTGACATACCCAGCCTGAAATACGGGGTCCCGGCCTACTACACCATTGCCGCCGCCGAAGCCAGCGCGAATCTCGCCCGTTTTGACGGCATACGCTACGGCCGGCGGCCCGACTGGGCGGAAAATCCCGACGACCTTATCGACAAGGCCCGGGAGGCGGGTTTCGGCGCGGAAGTAAAACTGCGCATACTGCTGGGAACCTTTGTGCTGCGCTCCGGGTTCCAGGACCGCTACTACCTGCGGGCGCAGCGCATACGCGCGGGGATCAGGGCGAACTTCGAGCTTTACCTGGGAACCCCGGAAAACGCCGGAACCGGCGGCTCTTCCGCGCCCGGCGGCCGTTTTTGCGACGCCATTCTCATGCCCGTATTCCCCACCCGCGCGTTCGGGCGCGGCGAAACAGGCCTGTCGCCTTTTGCCCAAAAAGCCGCCGACCTCTACACCTGCTGCGCGAATCTGGCGGGGCTTCCCGCGCTGGCCTTCCCCGTAGGCGTCGAAGGCGGCCTGCCGGTGGGCGCGCAGCTTCTGGGGCGGGCCTTTTCGGAGGGGACCCTGCTGGACATCGTCGAGGAATACGAGGCCCGCTATCCCTTCCCCCGCCCGGCCGGGTACAAATCGTTTTGGGAGGGATAAGCTATGACGGAGAAAAAATACCAATCGTTCATCGGGCTGGAAGTACATATCCATCTTCTGACAAAGACAAAGGTTTTCTGCAAATGCGCTTCCTCTTTCGGGGACGAGCCGAACACCCGCGTCTGCCCGGTATGCATGGGCTATCCCGGCGTGCTCCCGTCCCTCAACATCGAGGCGCTGCGCATGAGCTGCACTGTTGCCCGCGCCCTGAACTGCCGTATCCCCGAACGCACATGGTTCGAACGGAAACAGTACTTCTACCCGGATATGCCGAAGAATTACCAGATATCGCAGTTCGCCTCGCCCTTGGGGCAGCAGGGCAGCCTTGAACTTGAGGGAAAAAACGGGAACCAGGTTATCAAAAAACAGGTACGCATCAAAGAGTGCCATCTTGAGGAAGACGCGGGCAAGATGATCCACACCGGGACAGTATCCCTGCTCGACTATAACCGGGCGGGCGTGTCGCTTCTGGAAATTGTTACCGAGCCTGATATGGAAACCGGCGAGGAGGCCGAGCTTTTTATCCGGCAGCTCAGGCGCATGGTGCGCTACCTGGGTGTCTGCGACGGCAACATGGAAGAAGGCTCCCTGCGCGCCGACGCGAATGTTTCGATCAACCTTCCGGGCATGGGCCTGGGGAAAAAGGTAGAGATCAAAAACCTCAACTCATCGCGTTTTGTAAAACTGAGCCTTAACCATGAAATTGAACGGCAGGGGCGCGTCCTCGATTCCGGGGGCCAGGTTGTGCAGGAAACCCGCCTGTGGAACGAGAACCGCGACCAGACCGAGGCCATGCGGCAAAAAGAAAACGCCCAGGACTACCGCTACTTTCCCGAGCCTGACCTCCCGGTCTTCGCCCCGGACGCGGCCTTCCTCGAACGCGTCGAGCAGTCGCTTGTGGAACTGCCCCAAAAACGGATAAGCCGCGTCAGGGAAGAATACGGCCTGAACGAAGATCACGCGGAGCTTATCTGCGACGAAAAGGCGCCTGCCGATTATTTTGAAGAGGCGGTCGCGGCCGCGGCCGCCTTGGGGGCGGACAAAAAAGAAGCGGCGAACAGAGTCGCCAACTGGCTCCTCTCGGACATCAGGCATATCCTGGCAAAACAGGGGACCGCGATGTCGTCCATCAACACGCTAAAACTGCCGCCAAAACAGCTTGCCGTGATCGCGGCCTTTGCCGTCCGGGGAAAACTCAGCGGGAAAAACGCCCGGCAGGCCCTGGAACTGTCCATAGAAAGCGGCAGGGATCCGGAACTTGTCATAGAGGAGAACGGCTGGGAACAGCTTACCGATCCGGCAAAAATTGCCGAGGCGGTAAATTCGGTTTACGGCGAGGAAAGCGCGGTATTCGCGGAAGCCAGGGCCGCCGCGTCGAATCCGAAACGCAAACGCACGCTTACCGCGTTCCTGGTAGGAAAAGTGCTTGCCGTTACCGGCGGCCGCGCCGACCCGAAAATAGCGGGGGAACAGGTAGAAAAACTGATAACGGAAGGGTAAAACAGGAGAAACTATGCGCGTATTGGCAAAAGACATACCATCCGCGGCCCGCGAAGGGAAAGACGAGATTGAGGCGTCGGGCTGGGTACACAGGATACGGGAGTTGGGAGGCGTAGTATTTGTAATACTGCGGGACCGTTCCGGGATGGTCCAGCTTGTACTGGAAGAAAAAGGCGGCCTGACCCTGGAATCGGTTATTACCGTAAAGGGCGTCCCGGCGTTCAACGAAAAGGCGCCGGGGGGAGTTGAATTAAAAGTAAAAGAAATCAGAATACTGAGCAGGGCGGCGGACCTTCCCTACCAGGTAAACGCCGATATAGGCAAGATCGGCCTTGACGTGATCCTTGACAACCGCGTACTATCGCTGCGCAACCCAAAGATACGCTCGATATTCAAAGTACAGGCCACTATTGTCGAAGCCTTTGCCGAATACCTCCGCCGGGCGGATTTTACCGAAATTAAAACAAGCAAGCTTAGCTCCGGAAGCACCGAAGGGGGGACCAATCTCTTTAAAGTTGAGTACTTCGACCGGACGCTCTGCCTGGCCCAGTCCCCCCAGCTTTACAAGGAAGCCATGGTGGCGTCCGGCCTTGAACGGGTCTTTGAAATCGCGCCGGTTTACCGGGCCGAAAAGCACGATACGCCCCGACACCTTAACGAGTATGTCTCCCTTGATCTGGAAATGGGTTTTATCGAATCGGAAAAGGACCTTATCGAACTTGAAAAGGGACTGCTCGCCTATATCTTTGACGAAGTGGCCCGGAAAAACGGGCCGGATCTCGCGGCCTGGGACGCCGCTGTCCCCCCTGCCGGCGCGGTAGGGGCGGCTCCCACTGTCGCTTACGAGGAAGCCCTGAAAATCGCCAATGAAGAACAGGCCGGGGCAAAAGGCAACGGAAACCCCGCGCGTATTTTCGACATTAACCCGGAAGCCGAACGCCTGCTCAGCGAATGGTCCCTGCGCGAATACGGCGTAGAATTGCTGTTCGTAAACGAATTCCCCAGGCGTTACCGGCCTTTCTACACCTACCCCGTGGAAGCCGCGGAGGGCGGCGGCAAGCCGGCGGCCCTGACCATGAGTTTTGACGCTATCTTCCGCGGTCTTGAAATTACCTCGGGCAGCCGCCGGCAGCACGACTACAGCGCCTTTGCACAGGCGCTCCCGAAATTCGGCCTTAAAGAGGAAAACATGGCCGGCTATGCCGCCGTGCTTAAATACGGCTGCCCCCCCCACGGCGGTTTTGCCATCGGCCTTGAACGGCTTACCCAGAAAATCCTCGCTCTTGGCAGCGTGAAAGAGGCGAGCCTTTTCCCCAGGGACCGCAGGCGGGTCGAGCCATAAGGCCCGTCAGGGCAAAACGCCGTTAGTTTTATCATGATTGCTTGCGCAATTAAGAAGGCATTTTTTGGATGACAATGCGGCAGAATCCGCGATAGCGCGCAGATGGACTAACCGCGCCCTTTTAAAGCTGATCTGGCCTCTCGTAATAGAGCAGATTCTCGCCGTGACCATGGGCCTTGCCGATACCATTATGGTATCGACGGTCGGCGAACACGCCGTTTCCGGCGTATCCCTTGTAGATGCCATCAACCAGCTTCTCATCATCGCCTTCAGCTCCCTTGCCACAGGCGGCGCGGTCGTGGTGAGCCAGTACATGGGGCGGCGGAAAAACAAAAGCGCGCGCCTCGCGTCCCGGCAATTAATCTACGTCAGCACCGCGGTCTCGGCGGTGATCGCGGTCTTCGCGCTCTGCCTGCGGCGCGCTTCCCTGTCCCTGATCTACGGCGCCGCCGCAAGCGACGTGATGCGGGCGGCCGAAACCTACTTTCTCCTTTCCGCCCTGAGCTACCCTTTCCTGGCGCTCTACAATTCCGCCGCCTCCCTCTACCGCGCTACGGGAAACAGCCGCGTCCCCATGCTGGTAGCGCTTCTGGTAAATGTGATCAACATAGGCGGCAACGCTGTTTTCATCTTCGGCTTTCACTGGGGGGTTGCCGGCGCGGGCCTTTCCACGCTGATATGCAGAATTACCGCCGCGGCAGTCCTTGTTGTAATGCTGGTGCAAAGCCGTAACAGCGCCATCTCCCTTTCCGGAATTTTCAATATCCAAATCCGCGCCGGCATGATACACAGCATCCTGAAAGTCGGCATCCCGAGCTGCCTGGAAAATTCCATGTTCCAGATCGGCAAGATAATGGTTTCGCGTATCTTTACCTCTTTCGGAACCGCGGCCATAGCGGCCAACGCCATCGCTGCGGTGATTAACTCATTTACTTTTATGCCCGCCCAGGCATTTGCCCTGGCAATGCTCACCGTTGTGGGCCAGTGCGTGGGCGCCGGCGATTACAGCGCCGCGAAACGCAACACCGGCAAACTGATGAAAGCCAGCTACGGCTCGGTATTGCTGCTAAGCGCCTTAACCGCGCTGCTGATGAACCCCGTATTAAAAACTTTCGGCCTTACCGACGAGGCGGCCCGTATCGCGGGGATTCTGCTCTGGATACACGTCATCGCGGCCCCCGTCTCCTGGCCCGCGAGCTTCATCCTCCCCAATTCCCTGCGCGCCGCCGGGGACGCCCGTTACTGCATGATCGCGGCGGCCATTTCCATGTGGGCCGTGCGGGTCCTCTTCTCGTACATCCTGGCTTACTCTTTCAGAATAGGCCCTCCGGGGGTGTGGATAGCCATGGCCCTGGACTGGTACCTAAGGGCGGCGTGCTACATCCTCCGCTTCAGGAGCGGCAAATGGAAGGAAAAACGGGTAATATAAGGCGGCCGGGTCTAGCTCAGGAACCAGACTGAACACCAGTGGCAAATAGCCCCGGCAAGCACAAACCCATGCCAGACGACGTGGGCGCCCCGCACGCCGCGCTTCCTGTACCAGAAGGTCCCCGCCGTGTAGAACACGCCGCCGCCCGCCAGCAGGACAAGGCTCGCGACAGGCGCCGAACGCGCCAGCGGCGCCCAGGCGGCAAGAATGGCCCAGCCCATTAATATATATACTACTATTTCCGCTTTTTTGATAAATTTCCAGTTTACCGCGTAGAGGGTAATCCCCGCTGCCGCCAGCGCCCACTCAAGCCCCAGGAAGCTCCAGCCCCAGGG
>JAIRYB010000205.1 GCA_031267955.1 Spirochaetaceae bacterium
TTTTTAATACTTGCGGCGTATTGTTTCAACATGGCGGCAAAATCGCCGGACGCGGCGCGCTCGTGCAGGAAAAGGGGCAGGCCGAGTTCCGCGGCAAGTTCTATCTGTTTTTCAAACCAGAGCCTCTGGACAGGGCGGGGGGAAAAGTCCCGGTCATAATCCAGCCCGCATTCCCCGACAGCGATTACTGTCTCCTTCCCGGCCAAGCCGCGCAGCGCCGCGATCGTCCCTTCGCCGCAGTTTTTCGCGTCGTGGGGATGCACCCCCGCCGTCGCGTAGATTCTGCGCGTCCCGTCGGGCAGCGCGGGAAAAGAGCCGGCGTAATCCGCCGCCGCCCGGCTCGCGTCAACGCTGGTACCGGTGATGACAAGCGGCGACACACCCGCCTCCTCGGCGCGGGCAACCACTTCCCCCCGGTCGCGGTTAAACGATCGGTGCGTCAGGTTGACGCCTATATCGGCAAGTCGCATAACATACTGTCCATTGCTTTAAGTATGCGCCGCTTTACCGCCCCGGAGTTTCCGGTAAATTCGGCGACGCGCCTGCGCATATTCCGGCGTTCCGAATGAATGCCGTAGGGGCAGGTACAGACGGCCCTGTTAATATTCATCTCCGCCGCGCAGTCGATTATCTGTTTCTCCTCCACAAGGCCCAGCGGCCGGACAAGGCTTACCGGGTACTTCCGGTATTTAAGAAGTACGGGCATTGCCAGCAGTTCCCCCTTGGCGGTCATATTCATAAAAAAAGTTTCGATAATATCGTCAAGATGATGGCCCAGGGCGATCTTGTTGAAGTTGTGTTCTATGGAATATTTGAGCAGCTCTGTCCGCCTTTGGGTAGAACACCAATAGCAGTTCATCTTCTTTCCCGGCTTGAGCCTTCCTATGACCGGCACAAAAATATCCGTAAAGGGGATTCCCCAATCCTCAAGCCGGGAACGGAGCGCCGCCTTTTTGCAGCATGAGCAGAAATCGCTTGAGACATGGACCGCCTCCAGCTCGTAGTTCCGTTTTAACGCGGGGCGCAGCGAGGAAAGCGCCCAGGCCATAACCGTAGAATCCTTACCCCCCGACACGGCGATAAGGATACGGTCCCCCTCGGCAATAAGGCCCTTTTCCAGGATGATCCTGGCGGCGAGCTTCCGTACCGCCTCGGCCGCCGATACCTTGCGAAGAAAACGTTCAGCCATGGGCGGAAACGCCCCCGCGGGGCAGCGCGGCGGCGGGAACGGTTTTAGCGTTAACAGTACCGCCGTTATCCCCGGCCCCCTGGCAGCGGCTGTAGATGTCACGCAGGACAAGGCTTGCCAGAATCATGCCCGCCGCCGCGGTAACCGTAACGGCGCTGCCGTTAATAATTTTTTTGGAACTGCACCATTCAACGGCCTGGCCTTTTTCCCCGGCCCCTTGCGGCGCGCAGGATTCGCGGGCCCCTGGGGGGCACAAACAGCGCGCCGTACCGCAGGCGGCCCCGGCACCGGCGGCCAGGGGAAGCCTCTCGTCGCTGTACACCACGGTAAAGCTGCCGGTAAAATTCCGCTTTCTAAGGCCCGCCCTGACCAGCCGGGCCAGGGGGCAGCCCCTGGTTTCCCAGATACCGGCTGTTTTAAGCCGGGTGGGATCGAGTTTCTGCGCCATACCCATGGAAGAAAAGAGCGGGACGCGCGCGCGATCGCAGTATTCGATAAGGTCGAGCTTGTTGGTCAGGCTGTCGATGGCGTCGATCGTGTAATCCGCTTTTTCAATACCGAAGCCTTCGGCGCTTTCCCGGCTGAAAACCCTGCCGTAAGGGATCACCTCGCAGCGGGGATTTATTTCCAAAAGCCTTTTTCTGAGCGCCTCTGTTTTGAATTCCCCCACCGTGGCGGTCGTGGCCTGCGCCTGGCGGTTGATATTGGTAATACAAACCGTATCCGAATCAACAATAACGACGCGCCCTATGCCCGAACGGACCAGGGCTTCCGCGCACCAGCTTCCAACGCCCCCGATGCCGACAACAACAACCTGCGCGTCGTCCAGCGCGTCCAGAGTTTCAGGCCCCGCAAGCAGGGCAAGCCGCTGAAAAATCGGATTGACCGCCATAGGGAAACAGTCTAGCATACCGGAAGGATTATGGTAAGCAACGCGGCTGGGGATAGAATTTCCGGGGCGGCCCGGTGAAATTACCCGGAAGAGGCTTTCCCCGGCAGGCGGAAAACCGGCCCGGGCAGATATTGCCGGTCTATTACGCCGCTTCAAAGGGCGGCGCGGCGTTTGAACAGCCAGCCTTTCTTACCGGCTGTTTTATACATGCCCTGGCCGGGCCGCCGGCAGCCTGCCGCCTTTGCGTATCCCGGCGCGGCGCGTATTCCCCAAACAGGCGCGAACTGCTAAACTAGCGGCATAAACTGTACAGACTATCAACCAATGGAGGTGTTGTATGAAAACTACATTGAGGATCGACGGGATGTCCTGCGAGCATTGCGTGCATCATGTTACCGAGGCGCTCAAGGGCGTGGCGGGGGTCAGTTCGGCCAAAGTGGACCTGGAAAAGAAATCCGCCGAGGTGGAGCACGGTGATTCCGTGACTCCGG
>JAIRYB010000234.1 GCA_031267955.1 Spirochaetaceae bacterium
GTACATAGTGGCGAAGGTCCATACTTCCCGCCCCTGAAGCCACACCCATTTATCGGTATCGAAAACTGTTCCATCCCTGTCCAGGCTGGTAAGGAAACCGCCATATTCCCGGTCTATGGAATGTTCGAGCCAAAAAGGAATAACCCGTTGCAACAATTCATCCCGGTACTGCGCCGAATACGCTTGCATATTTTATGATCCTCTGTTATACAAAAAGAACGGTGGTATAACGTTATACCACTTATAATAATTTATTATAGAGGGGTACTACCGGAATGTCAAGAAAAATAATAAAAAATGATAAAAAAAAATCGCCGCCTCGTAATTCCGCGATAAAACGGATTACCATTAAGGACATTGCCGCACAGGCCGGGGTATCCCTCCGTACAGTTTCGCTGGTGATGAATGAATCCGGCCGTATAAGCGAAGCTACCCGGAAACGGGTGCTGGAGATAGCCGCTGCCATGAATTACCGGCCCAATCCTATCGCCCAAAGTCTGGTAAACCGGCGAACGTATCTTTTTGGTGTTAACTTTCCCTATCTGGATGTGAGTTTTAACAATACTATTATCGCGGGGATGGAACGAAAATGTGTTGAACTGGATTATGAACTGCTCCTTTCCAGTAATAAATTCAGCAGCTTTTCCTACATGGAAAATGATATTCCCATTATGGAGAAGAGTCTGGATCGGCTGGTGTACCGGCGGGTAGACGGCATTGTAAGTGTTCCGGATATACGGGCCATCAAGTCCTATCGGGAAATTATCGCCAACGATATCCCCCTGCTCCAGATTCTGCGAAATATTCCCGAATTGCCTTGCCCGTCCATCCTGGTGAACAATGAGCGGGGCATGTACCTGGCGGTGAAATACCTCCTTGACCGGGGTTTGCGGGAGATAGCTTTTCTTCACTACGGGGAGGCCAAGTTCCAGGAGGCCGCGGACCGGTACAGGGGATACCTGCGGGCTTTTCAGGAACAGGGTATTGCGGCGGACTTTGACCGCCTGGCTGTTGCCTGCGATTTGACTTTCCGGGGCGGCGTTGACGCGGCCCGGCGATTGCTGCAAATAAACCCCAATTTGGAGGCAATTGTGGCCGCCACCGATTATGCCGCCCTGGGAGTCATGCGGGCCTGTGTGGAAGCGGGCAAAAACATACCCAAGGATATTTCGGTGATTGGTTTTGACGATATGGATTTTGCCCTCCTCCAGGGACATCAGACTTTGTCCACAGTACGGCAGCCCAAAGAACAATTGGGAGCGCTGGCGGCGGAATACCTTTACCGAATGGTCCAGGGAGAGAAAGTTCCCTCCCTGGTTTTGGAACCGGAATTGGTTATTCGGGAAAGTTCAATATAACCCATATTTCCGATAATCCATATCTCCGGATTTAAAACGCATGGTAAAGCGCGGGGCCGTTGCGTCGCCTGGCCCGGAGGCGTTGCGTCGCCTGGCCCGGGGGCGTTGCGTCGCCTGGCCCGGGGGTGTTGCGTCGCCTGGCCCGGGGGTGTTGCGTCGCCTGGCCCGGGGGCGTTGCGTCGCCTGGCCCAGGGGCGTTGCGGGGGCAGAAAGCGGGCGAATGCCGCCCCCGCAGAGGGGGGTAGCCTGAAACCGCCTGCGGGTTCAGGCTCAGGGGGGAGGCTTCCCCCCTCAGAATACTTGCCGAAAAAACTTGATAATTCGCGGTTAGTGGGGTAGCATAGTTGGTATGGTTGATGCCAGTTTAGGCACATCCGCCGATTCTCCTCGCCCCGGTTCCAAAACCTGCGACTACGGCGTGCCGCATCACGATCTCCCCCCGGCATACGCGCTCAGGGAACAGGAAGAACGCCTGATTGGGGATATATACGCCTTTCTGGATTCTTCTTTTCCGGAAGAGGGCGGCCTGGTTAGGGAACGTTTTTCCGCTTTAGAAGAACTGGCGGCCGCCGTGGCGCGCTTCCCTTCGGTACGGGCGGTCGAGGGCGGTTACGCAGAAAGGCGCAAAAGCGGCGCGGGCGGATCTTCCACCCGGGACAGCTTCCTGGAATCCCTGAGCGCCTACTCACCCGCTGCCCGCCTGCTCCGCCTCCCCACCCGCGCGGCCGGCGCCCACAGCTATTTTATCGCCAAGTGCCACGCTTTTTTCCTTGTTTCAAAGCTGGTCGGCAATATCGAGGCTTTCTATAAGCCGCTCAGGCAGGTTATCCTGTCCATTACCTGCACCCTTCTGGCAGAAGAAGTCTATTTTTCCTGTCTGGACGACCCGGCTTTTCCCCGCGAAATCAAGGGCCGGCTGGTGGACGATCTGGTTTCCTTTTGGGACAGCGGGGCGGAACTCAGTACCGCGAAACACCAGCCCGCCCTGGAAGCCCTCTGGACTGTCCGGGACGCGTCCCCTCCCAGTTTCGGCACCATGGACGGCGCCAGCGAGCTGATGCGGGTTTCCCTCGGCATGGGGAAGGACTGGAGCGAATTCCTCATAGCCCAGCTCGGCAACCCGGAAACGCAGGAGGCCCTGGAAGAATTCCTCTTCAACCTTTCCTGTGAAGAAATACAGGAGGTCCGGTCCCGGCTGGTACGTTTCGGCATTTCCGCGGTAAGCCACGCCGAGGTCCGTTCATTCCTGGGGTCCCGCCCGGCCTATACTATGGTCAAAAGCACAGACCCCCGGGCCATCTACGACTTTTATATGGAAAGGCGGGATATGGCCGTCTGCCGTATGCGCAACTCCGCCCCCGGCCCCAAGAAAACCCTGGAAGAAATGTACTTCCGCTTCCGCCTCGCCCAAAACGAGGGGTAAAACGAAAATACCCGGAAGCAAATAGGGGTATGGGCCGGCTTTCCAATCACCGGCGGTTTACAGGCCCAGGCCGGCGGCCCTAATTCTCGTACTGCTGGATTTCGTCGTGTATATACTCAAGCCAGACACCGGCAAGTTTCAGCATGGTTTCGGAATCCAGGGCGTCGTGGTAGCGGCGCTGGCAGACCACCCGGACGATCCCGCAGTTGATGATCAGCATGCTGCAGGTGCGGCAGGGGGTCATGCGGCAGTAAAGGGTGGCGCCCTCGATGGGGATGCCCCGCCTGGCGGCCTGGCAGATCGCGTTCTGTTCCGCGTGGACAGTCCTTACGCAGTGGGTTGTAACGCTGCCGTCTTCGTGGATCATCTGCTTTAGCTGGTGCCCCACCTCGTCGCAATGGGGAAGCCCCGCCGGCGCCCCTACATAGCCGGTTACCAGTATCTGGTTGTCCTTCGCAATAACGCAGCCGGACCTTCCCCGGCCGCAGGTCGCCCGCTTGGAGATGGCATCGCAGACTTCCATAAAATACTCATCCCAGCTTGGCCGCTTGTACGCTTCTTCCGCCATGTTTATAGTATGACACATGTACCTGACTGTTTCAATGAATCCCACCCTGCAAAAGATACTCTGCTTTGCCTCGATAACAATAGACAGGGTAAACCGCTCCCCCCGCCACCGTTTTGATGTAGCCGGTAAGGGCCTTAACGTATGCCGGGTTCTCTCCCAACTGGGGAAGCCCGCCCTGCACCTTACCACCCTGGGAGGGGATCTGCGGCCCCTGTTCCTTGAAAAGAGCCGGCAGGAAGGGCTTTCCGTTCACTGGGTAGAAAGCGGCGGCCCCATCCGTTTCTGCTATACGCTCATAGACGAGGGGGCGGGCAGCGTCACCGAACTGATAGAAAATGCCGGCGCGGTCGGCGAGGGGGCCGAGGGGCGGCTGCGGGAAGCCTATGAAAAGCTGCTCGCGGACTGCGGGATTGTGGTAATCGCCGGTACAAAGGCGCCGGGCTTTTCCGATGAAATTGTACCCTTTATGGTACGCCGGGCCAGGGAAAAAGGCCGCCGCGTGGTGCTCGACCTTTGGGGCAAAGACCTCCTCAACAGCCTGCCCTACAACCCCGACGTAATAAAGCCCAACCTTTTGGAATTCGCCGCTACTTTCGCCCCGGAACTGACAAGCGGCGGGGAACTGCCCGGCGAGGACGCGGCGGCCGCCGCAGTAAAAGAAGCTGCCATAAAAGAGGCGATCTTCGAAATCTGCGGGAAACTCTGCGCCGAATACCGCTGCGGAATCGTCCTTACCAGGGGGGCAAAGCCGGTATGGCTTTTCTCTGACGGCGTTCCCGATGAATACCCTGTCGCCCCGCTGCCCGGGGCAGTAAACACCACCGGCTCCGGCGACGCCTTTACCGCGGGGCTTGCCTCTGTCCTGGACGCCGGACTCCGCGCCGCCGTGGCGGAAGGCGCGCGCTGCGGCGCCCTGAACGCCCGATTCCTGCAAGTGGGGACCATACGCGGCTAGCAGCCTGTTGCACTTGTGAATTTTTATACGATTTTGCGCTGAAGCGCAACAAACTCCTAGGCGCGGCCCGGGGGTAATTGCAGCATCTCGGTGTAGTAGCGCGTTTCTATCCGGTCTTCCCCGATGCCGAGCTTTGCCAAAAGCCCGAGGAGCCGCCGCCGGGCCGCCGCCACTGTTTCAGGGCCGGCGTTATCGGAAAGTATCTCCAGTTCG
>JAIRYB010000034.1 GCA_031267955.1 Spirochaetaceae bacterium
GGGATTCCTGCCGGTAAGCACGATCTCCAATCCCGCCGGTTTGTCTTTAATGAGGGAACGGAGTTCCTCCTCGCCAAGCATATTGATATTTACCGCGTCAAGTATCTCGTCAAGGACCAGCAGATCCGCTGTCTCGCAAGACAGCCGTTCCTTTACCTCTTCCATGATCTTTTTCTGTTCATCCGCGCACCGGCTTTTCGCCTCGTCGTCCATGGTGTTGGTAAACCCGAGGCGGATCGCCGACCGGATTACCGTTATCCCGAGTTTTTCAAAGGAATAAAGCTCCCCGGTATCCTGGGTTTTTAAAAACTGGGCAAAGATAATTTTTTTGCCCCTTCCCGCCGCGCGCGCGCACAAACCGACCGCCGCGGTGGTTTTACCTTTGCCGCTTCCCGCGTAAATATGTATCAGCCCGCTCATCCCAATCCCCCTTCGATAACCGGATAAATTTTTCTAACCGATGCCGCCGCGCGGCAAACCCGCCGGCGCGTTGTACTGTTGTTCTTTGCCGTCACCGCCCCCATCCCGCAGGGCCTGCAAAGCCTGAATAAGCGATTCGTTTTCCTCGTGTTTCCTCAGGCAAATCCGGTAGTACGAATCGTCCAGCCCCGGATAATTTGCGCAGTTGCGCAGCAGGAACCCCCTTGAAAGAAGCGACACGGAAAACCCGGGTTTTTCAAAGCCGGAATCCCCGCCCAACCTGAAAAAAATATAATTGGCCTCCCCTCCCAAAACTTCCAAACCCAGATCGGCAAGCGCGGCCTTCATAAAAAACCTTTCGGCCTTGACAAGGCGGCGCAATTCCGTGATATAGGACGACTCTTTCAGCGCGGCAATTCCCGCCGTCTGGGCAACGGCGGAAACGCTCCAGGGCTGCCCGGTACCGGCTATGCCCCGGCTGGTTTCTCCGGATCCGCAGAGCATGTACCCAAGGCGGAAACCGGCCATGCCGTAGACTTTGGTAAAGGCGTTTAAAATAACGAGGCCCGGGGCGCGATCGAGAAATCCCTGTACCGAATTGCCCGCCGGATCGTCAAGGAATCCGTTAAAACATTCATCAATAACAGCAATGGTGCCGGTATCAGCGCATTTATCTATAACGGATTCCATTAACCGCCGATCCCAGAGTATGCCCGTGGGGTTATTCGGGTTGCAGAGAAAAACCATATCAGTTTTGGCGGATATGAAAGACAGTATCCTCCTGTCCCCCAAAAAACAGGGGCCGGCAAGGGGATAAAATATTATTTCCGCGCGTTCGGCTTCCAGCGCCTTTTCGTACTCAGAAAAAGACGGCGCGGCGACAAGGGCCTGCCGGGGGCGCGCGTATCTTACTATCCGATAAATCAAATCCGCCGCGCCGTTCCCGCAGACTATCCTTTCAGGATCGCAGCGGTAATGCTTTCCCAGGGCTTCCCGGAGTTTCCCGCAGAGGGGATCGGGATAGATGCCGAAACCGGGCGCTTCCCGGCGGACAGCGTCCAGCACGCCGGAGGGGACGCCCAGGGGGCTGGTGTTGGCGGAAAAATCCAGGATTTTTCCCGGCGGGTCAGCTTTTATGCTGTAGATATTACCGCCGTGATCGTATTTATTCACGGCGCCCCCGGGAAGCCCGTCAGGGCGAAAACCGCAAACCTCAGGGCAAGGCCCGCCGCCAGCGCCGGGACCAGGAAGATAAGTTCCGCGCCGTACATAAGTTTGACCGAAGAGAGGATGTCGGCGGGGACAGGGTCCCGCAGGGCGTCTCCGATGGCCGGTTTTTCCAAAATTTTTCCCCCGTACCGCGCGTCCCCCGCCAGGGCAAGCCCCAGGGCGCCGGCGCAGGCCGCTTCGGGGTGGCCGCTGTTGGGGCTGGCGTGTTTGCCCCGGTCCCGCCTGTATATCTTCGCGGCGTTTTCGCGGTCAAAACCCAGGACCGACGCCGCCAGGATCAGCAGCCTGCCGCTCAAACGGGCGGGTACCCAATTTACCGCGTCATCGAGCCTGGCGGCGCTCCTGCCGAAAAGAAGGTAACGTTCATCATCGTAGCCTATCATGGAATCCATGGTATTGACCGCCTTGTAGAGCATTCCCAGGGCGGGCCCTCCCAGCGCGGTAAAGAACAGCGGGGCGATAACCCCGTCGGAGAGGTTTTCCGCCACTGTTTCTACCGCCGCCTTGATCACCTGTTCCATAGACAGATCCGCCGTGTCCCTTCCCACTATCATTGATACCGCTTTGCGGGCCAGCGGGAGATCGCCTGATTCCGCCGCGGCATACACCTTCATCGCCTCAATCTGCATACACCGGGCGGCCTGAACCTGCCAGCAGAGTACTGTCTCGGCCAGGAGGCCGGCCCAGATATTGATACGGTAAAACACAAACAGTACTGCCAGGGGAAATGAAAAACTAACAAGCCCTACAAAGGCGACCAGCATTGTTCCCGCAAGGCGCTCACGGATGCCGAATATTCCCCGCAGCGTTCTTTCCCCCCGCGAAACCAGGAATCCTATACCCCGGACAGGGTGAGGGAACGAAGGGGGATCGCCCAAAAGCAGGTCCAGTAAGAATCCGAGCAATATCGCCAGGGGGCCGAAATAAAAGAATCCAAGTCCCTTCATTGCCGCCTTCCCCGCGCCTGAAGGCTAGGAGCCTGTTGCGCTTGTAGGTTTTTGCGCCGCTTCGTGCCGCAAAAACCACGATAAACGGGCTCCTGGCTCATAGATGGTTTTGCGGGCAAGGGTTATGCCAAACCTGGCAATTTTTCCGGTGTTAGTTCAGTTTGTACTTGGGAGGGGAAAAACTGAAAAAAATTCTGTTTGTTCATAAGACATATATCCTCGTAGTCCTGTTCCGCCTTGTTTTGGCGGCGGGGTTTTGTCTGTTCCCCCGGCCTTTCCTGGGCGCCCAGGAGGCCGTTCAGGAAGCTCCCCCCCCGGTTTCCCCCGAGGAGAGCCTGTTCCTGGAAGAGGAAAGCCCCGCCCTTCCCCTTGTTGCCCAGGGAGCGGTTTCTTTTTTTACGATCCTCCGTACCATAGCGGTTCTCCTTCTGGCCGCCGGGGCCATCTACGGGCTTGTCTATTTTCTTAAAAAGATCGCCCCTCCCCGGGAATTGGGAGACCCTAACCTGCGGGTTCTGGCCACCGCCCATCTGGGGCAGAACCGCTTTGTCCACGCCGTAATCCTGGGAACCAGGGTCTGGCTGGTGGGCTCGGGGGAGGGCGGCTTTACCCATATTGCCGATGTCCAGGAGCAGGAGGCGATAGACGCCCTGCTCCTGGAAGAGTCCCGCAGAAACGCCGCCGGGCCGGGCCGTTTCCCGGACTTCCGGACCCTGCTGCGCCGTTTCTCCCCTTCCTCCGGGGAGCCGCCGGATTCCGGTTTTTCCGGGCCCTCCGCGGCGGATAATATCCGCAAGCGGCAGAACCGCCTGAAAGGACTCTAGGGTGAAGAAAAGATCCGCCCTTAGGGGAAACAAAGAAGATAAACCACGGAGTTACACGGAGTTACACGGAGTTTTTGGTAACCGATCCCCTTCCCCCTCCGTGAAACTCCGAAGAACCCGCTGTCTAGCGGGGGAGCCCGGTGGTGGAATTCACAATTTTACGATCCCTATTGAGAAACTGACCGTTAAGGGAAACAAAGAAGATAAACCACGGAGTAACACGGAGTTACGCGGAGTTTTTGGTAACAGATCCTTTCTTCCCTCCGTGAAACTCCGCGCTCTCCGTGGTGGAA
>JAIRYB010000040.1 GCA_031267955.1 Spirochaetaceae bacterium
CCCGGAGCTTGCTCCGGAAAATTTACCACCACTGAAAATGTTGTAATCCGACCTTCGGATCAGGGTATGGCCCGGTCGGTATAATAAATTTCCTAACCAACGAAGATACCCAGGAGCTTGCTCCTGGGTATCTTCATTTTTAAGATTTTTTGTAGTATAATGCCGGTACGCTTTTGAGAACAGCAGGCTTTCGGACAGAACACGGCCAGTAATCGACTTTATAAAAAGACGGCGTGCCAGGCCCATGTGGGCTATTAAGGAAATATTTGATGGAAAACAAAGAGGACAAGCAGAACGAAGAAATGAACGCAAAGCAGAACGCATTGCAGGCGGCCAAGTTTGCCTTGTTCTCTATTTCCGCAGGCGCGATAGAGGCCCTCTCCTTTACGCTGCTGAACGAGTTGACAGGCTTTCCCTACTGGCCGAGCTATCTCATCGCGCTTACCCTGTCGGTGCTGTATAACTTTACCGTGAATCGCCGCTTTACTTTTAAGTCCGCGGCCAATGTGCCGGTTGCCATGCTGAAGGTGCTGGGCTTTTACCTTCTGTTCACACCCCTTTCCACCCTGGCCGGCCACCGCGCCGAGGCCGCCGGCATAAACGAATACATCGTGCTTGGCGTAACGATGGTATGTAACCTGCTGCTCGAATTCCTGTTCTGCCGCTTTGTCGTGTACCGGGACTCAATGAACACCAACGACCTTGCCCTGAAGAAAGAAATTAACCGCACCGGGCCGTAGGCCTGCCCGCATGAGTCTCGCCCGGCATCTACAGGCCTGCGATGATCACCGTTGCGTTCCCAAAATGCCGCCAAAGGGCTATATTTGAAGGAGGAGCCGAATATGGAGACAACGCAAACAGTACCGGACTGGAAAGCCGCCGCTGATGAAATTTGGGCGCTGCTACGGGAAACTGCCCGCCGGCAGGAAGAGATCGCCCGCCGACAGGAAGAAACCGCCCGGCAGATGGAGGAAACCGACAGGCGCCTCGACAAACAGATGAAAGAGACCGACAAGCGCCTTGACAAACAGATGAGAGAAACCGCCCGCCAGCAGGAAGAGACCGCGCGGCAGATGAAGGAAACCGACAAGCGCCTCGACAAACAGCTCGGGAAACTGGGCAACCGATTTGGCGAAATGGTTGAACACATGGTAATGCCCAACCTGGTGACGAAATTTGACGAACTGGGGTTTACCTTTACGAAAGCTTACCGCACCATAATAACGGACAAGGAACATGCGGTATTCGCGGAAGTTGACGCCTTTCTGGAAAACGGCGATAAGGTTATGATTGTCGAAATCAAAACCAAACCCAGTATTGACGATATAAACGACCATATTGAACGCATGGGAAAACTGCGTAAACATGCGGATTTGCACCATGACAAGCGGGTGTATCTGGGCGCCATTGCGGGCGTTGTTTTCAGCGACAGCGAGAAAAACTATGCCCTGAAAAAAGGTTTTTATGTAATTGAACCGTCTGGCGACACCTTTAATATTATTGAACCGAAAGGCGCTTATTACCCCCATGAATGGTAAAGGCGTAAAGGGCGCCTGACACCGGCGCTGCGAGGTGATCCGGGCAAAATCCGGGACGCCGGAGCGAGCGAAGTTCACGGCCCCCTTCCGCCGTAAAATGCCTGTCCGGAATCGTTTTCCGGGGCAGATTCAGGCATCCGCCTCTCGATTTCCAAAACCTCCGCTTGACAAATGTTCATAATCAGTATATATACATGTATATGAATAATGACAACGGGCTGGATAAGTTAAGCCGGATCGGGATTGGCTGCTGGGCCTTCGGCGGCGGGGAATATTGGGGAGACCAGAACCAGAAGGATGTGGACGATGTTGTCCGTATGGCGGTCGAAAAGGGCCTTAATGTTTTTGATACCGCCCGGATGTACAACGACGGGGCCAGCGAGGTCTCCTTGGGGAAGGCCCTCAGGGGGCTGCGGGACAGGGCTTTTGTCATTTCCAAAGTTTCGCCGGCCAGGGCCTACAGGAAGGCCCTTAAGGAAGAGTGCGAAAATTCCCTCCGCAACCTGGGGATGGATTACCTGGACATGTATATGATACATTGGCCCATCAACCCCCAGGGGATCAGGCACTTTACCGGCGATCCGGATATTATCGCCCGGCCTCCTGCTACCGAAGAAGCTTTCGCGGCTCTGGACGAGCTTAAAAAAGAGGGGAAGATACGCCATATCGGGGTGAGCAATTACGGCATCAGGCAGCTGAAGGAGGCCGTCTCGTTTTGTTCCGGGATTGCGGTAAACGAAATGCCCTACAACATTATTTCCCGGGCAATTGAAGCCGAGATCATGCCCTACTGCGCGGAACAGGGCATCAGGATAATTTCTTCCATGACGCTCCAGCAGGGGGTACTGGCCGGGATATACAGAACCGCGGATGACGTTCCGCCACACCAGGCCCATTCCCGGCATTTTGCCCAGGAAAGAGGGAACGGCGTTTCCCGCCATTACGAAGCCGGGGCTGAAGAAGATGTGTTCCGGACAGTGGCGCTGCTCCGGGAACTCTCCGAAGAGCTGGGGGTTTCGGTAGCCCAGCTGTCGGTCGCCTGGGTCCTGGCGAATCCCCGCATTACCACCGCCCTTATCGGGTCGCGGAACGAAAAGGAACTTGACGAAAATATCCGCGCCTCGGAATTGGCGCTCCCCGCCGATGTGATGGAAAAGATCGACAGGGCGAGTCTCGCGGTCCTGGAAAAACTGGGGAACAGCCCCGATTATTACGAAAATTCAAAAGAGAGCCGTATCTACTGACCTTTTTGGCGGCTATTTACTTGCCTGCTAAAAATCGCCCAATGGGCGGTAAAAAATGCCGGATAGAAACCAGGGGGAAACATGAAAGCGTTATTGATGGAAGAATACAAAAAATTACGGTACGTTGATGTGCCGGACCCCCGGATTAGCGGAAGCCGTGACATTCTGGTGCGGGTCAGGGCGGCGGCGGTTTGCGGTTCCGATATTCACGGTTTTGACGGTTCCACGGGCAGGCGGAAGCCCCCCGTCATCATGGGCCACGAAGCTTCCGGGGATGTTGCCGCTGTAGGCACGGGCGTGGAGCGCTTTAAAGCCGGTGACCGGCTTACCTTTGATTCCACTATTTATTGCGGTTCCTGTTTTTACTGCCAAAACGGCCAGGTCAACCTCTGTGACAACCGTACGGTCCTGGGGGTTTCCTGCGACGAATACCGGCGGCACGGGGCCTTTGCAGAATATGTGCTGGTACCCGAGCATATCTGCTATCCCCTGCCCCAGGGCATCTCCTATGAGGAAGCGGCCATGGCCGAGCCTGCGGGGGTGGCGGCCCACGCCTTCAGAATTACCCCGGTAGGCCTGGACGAAACCGTGGCCATAGTCGGCGCGGGCGTCATCGGCCTTCTCCTCCTCGATATTGCGCGGGCGTCCACTTCGGGGAAGATCATCGCCCTGGATACGGACCCGGCCAGGCGGGAGGCCGCCCTGGCGCGGGGGGCGGACGCGGTCTTTGACCCGGCCGACGAAGGCGTTGGCCGGGAAGTAAGGGAACTGAGCGCCGGGCGCGGCGCCGACCGGGTTTTTGAGGCGGTCGGGGCAAGCGCCCCTGTGCGGACCGCCCTCAGCCTTGTACGCAAGGGCGGCTCGGTGACCCTGATCGGCAACGTAAGCCCCGAAATAGACCTTCCCCTGCAAAGCGTAGTTACCCGGCAGATAAGCCTCATCGGTTCATGCGCCATAGCCGGGGAATATCCCCTTGTCCTTGACCTTATTGCCCGGAAAAAGATAAACGTGGAATCCCTTATCAGCAGGAAGAGGCCCCTTTCCGAGGGGCAGATATGGTTCGACAAGCTCTACAACCGGGAAGACAATCTCCTTAAGGTGGTACTTATCCCATGAAAGACAAGGTACGTTTCGGCCTTATGGGCTACGGAAAGGTGGCCAATCTTTACGTCCAGGCCCTGGCGTCCTCCGCCCGGGGGGAACTGGTTTCTGTCTGCGGGCGGAATGCGGAGCGGCGGGACAATTTCGCTGCCCGGTGGAAGATCGCCTCCCGCGCCACGGCGGAGGAGATGGTCCGGAAGGACAGCGCGGACGCCGTTATCATCACTACCCCGCACCCCCGGCACCGGGACGGCGCGCTGGAAGCCTTTGCGGCGGGCGCCCATGTGCTGGTGGAAAAGCCCATGGCCTTGACCGGGGCCGAATGCGACGATATTATCGCCGCCTCGAAAAAAGCGGGGAAATGCCTTTCGGTGGTGAGCCAGCGCCGCTGGTTCCCCGCCTGCGTCCGCGTCAAGGAGGCTATTGCCGCGGGGAAGCTCGGCAGGCCAGCCCTGGCCCAGCTCACTATTCTCGGCTGGCGGGACAAGGCCTACTATGACAGCGATCCCTGGCGGGGGAAATGGTCCACCGAGGGGGGCGGAATCCTCATCAACCAGGCGCCCCACCAGATCGATCTGCTCCACTGGTTTATGGGGCCTTTTAGGGAGATACAGGGCTTTTGGGATAACTTTAACCATCCCTATATCGAGGTAGAGGACAGCGCGGTCGCCGCGATCCGCTTTAAAAGCGGCGCCCTGGGATCGGTACTGGTGAGCAATTCCCAGAAACCCGGCATCTACGCCAAGGTACATGTTCACGGTGACGCCGCCTATTCCGCGGGGGTCCAGACCGACGGCGGGGCCATGTTCATCGCGGGGATGAGCGGGGCTGTGGAACCCCCTCTGAACGATCTCTGGACTATCGAGGGAGAGCAGGGCCTTTTGGACAAATTCCGCAAAGAAGACGAGGCTTTTTTCAAAGAGCTGGAAGCGCGGGATTCTGCCATAACTCACTTTTTTACCTGCCAGCTTGACGATTTTTGCGGCGCTATCCGGGACGGGCGGCCCCCGGCGGTCAGCGGCGAAGACGGCCGGGAAACAGTGCGGTTCATCGAGGCCGTCCTGAAGACCGGCAGCCCCGCCGGTTTTAACACGCGGAATCGAGGGGGCGCGGCATAGGGAACGCCGGCATAGGTTGCCGGGCGGGCGCTAATGTTTGAGGGAATTTGACAGTCGAAAAGGTAAACGCCCTTACCCTGACAGGGAAGGCTGTATTCAGCCGCTGCCTTTGGGCGGCCAAAGACGGGCGGGTCCGCGCTTCCAAATTTTCTCCCGGCACGGGGGCGCTTACCTTAC
>JAIRYB010000086.1 GCA_031267955.1 Spirochaetaceae bacterium
TCAAACCAGTCATGGTGGCTGCCGTCAAATTGGACAAGCTCCCCGAAATGCGCCCGGGGCGTCCGCCGACTGCGGTACTCGTTACCGTTCTTTTTCTGCTTCCATAACCCGGCGGATACCAATGCCCGCCGTAATGTGCTTATGCTGATTGGAAGGCCGTCCCTTTCAAAAAGCGTCTCCCGCGCCAGCGTCGGACCAAAATCGTTATATTTTTCCCGGTACAGTTCCACCGCTTTTTTCACCGTTTCTTCATCCACCTTGTTATTGGATGGTTTGCCTCTGTTGCCATGTGCCAGCGCTTCATCCCCTCCTGACAGATAACGCCGGTAGATCCGTTTTGCCTGGCTGTAACTGATGCCAAGTTCCCGTGACGCTGCCGTGAGCGTTTTAAGATTCTGCTTAACCATTTCCATGATTTTACCGCGGAGCTTTTCTTGCCCGTTTTTATGTAGTTGTGTCATGCCATATCATGGCTTTTCCCTCCCTGAGAATCAGGAGGGCTCATTTCTACTGGTTTTTGAGGTAAATGGCTCATTTTAACTGAACGGACTATGGCTCATTTTCGCTGAGTTTTAACAGGCGCAGGGGTGCCAGGTGAACGCAGGGGTGTCAAATTCTATGGGTCAAGTTTAGCCCGGTGAAGGGGGCGGCCTCCCCGGGATGTCAGGTTATAGGAACAGAAGGGGATAAGCTCCCCGCCGGGGCCGACCACGTGGATATAACAGCGGGCAAGGCGGTCCAGGTCCACGGTCCAGGCGTCCTGGAATGCCATGCCGGAAACAGCCAGGGTTTCCCTTTCCCGCTTCTCCGCCTCCGTGATAAAGGCGTCCAGGGAATCGAGCTTCATATTTTTGCCCGAAACAGGGCCGGGCGCGGACGGTACCGCCGACCATAAGCGGGACACGGTATTCCGCGCGGCATCGCTGGTAGCGGAAAGGGCGGACGCAGGATCGCCGCAACAGCAGGAACCGCCGGCAGACGCGGGCGCGGCGCTGCCGCAGCAGCCGGAATTACCGGCGCTTTGAAGGAGGGACCAGGCCCCGCCGCCGACCGTGTAGCTGGCGTGGAACGAGCAAAGGGGATGCTCTGCGCCGCCGGGCAGAAAATCCCGCGCCCTGAGCCTGCCGCCGCTCTGTTCCTCAATGCCTTTCAGCAGGGCCGGGATCGTAAAGCGATCCTTTACAGGATCGCCCTGGTAACGGCCGAAAAAACTCATCGGCTGGAAGTGGACTCCCCGCACGGCAGGCATGTTATTTGCGGCGAATTCCAGGATGGCCCAGAGGTCGTTGTCGTTGACGCCGCGCCTGATTGTAGGGGTCAGCACCACTCCCAGCCCCGCTTCGGCGCAATTGCCGATCGCGCGTATTTTTTCCGCCACCAGATCCCGGCCCCGCAGCGCGGCGCAGCGGTCCCCGGCAAGGGAATCGAATTGCAGGAACACGGTATTAAGCCCGGCATCGGCCAATTCGCGGAGGTATTCCCTGTCCCGGGCAATACGGAGCCCGTTCGTGTTTAACTGGAAAAAGACGAAGCCCCGTTCTTTCCCCATCCTGATAATCCGCGGAAGATCGTCCCGGAGGGAGGGTTCGCCGCCTGAAAGCTGAATGTTAAAAGGCCCGCCCTGCTCTATCAGCCGGTCGTACCAGAAAGCGACGGTCTCCAGGGAAGGATCGGGGCCGGCCGTTCCCGCGGACGCGAAACACACCGGGCAGCCGAGATCGCAGCGGCCTGTAAGTTCCAGAAGGACGCAGCAGGTCGCCTGTATGTGGTTTCCGCATAAGCCGCAGTCATAGGGGCAGCCGCGGACGGAAGGGCTTTGGGGGTTTTTGGGCGGCTGGGCCGGATTCTGGGAGGCCCGCCATTTCAGGAAACCGGAAACGCCTTCCCAGAAGGGGACCGCGAATTCCCCGTGCTCCGGGCAGTTTTTTTCCAGCCACACCGTATCTTCCCGGCCCCGGTACGACGCGCCGATGGTTTCCAGGCAGACCGGGCAGAGGCTGCGGGTTTTTCCCAGGATCCGATTATCATCCGCCGGCATACTCTCAATCTCCCGAAGGGCTGATGCCGTGGGCGTCGAGTATCTCGATAAGTTTTTCGAAGGACCTCTCTATAAGGCCGGGGCAAAAGGCCTGCATTTTCGCGGGTTCGTACTCGACCAGATCCCGGCATTCCAGGCTGCCGTTTTCTTTTTCGAACCATTCCACGAATTCTTTCGCCAGGTCCCTGTACTCCGCCGGTTCGGCCTCGCCGCTGTGGCGGGCAAAATAGCTTGACAGGACGCAAATTCCCCCGGTCAGGGTCCCGCAGGCCCTCCGGGAAAACATGCCGTTCGCCAGCGCGCCCAGGGCCCGGATTGTAAAGGGATCGTCAATACCCCGTAATTTCATGGACAGTATCATCATCACCTGGCTGCAATGGTGGCCCCGGAAAAGTTCTTCCATTATTTTATCACTAAGCGCGGACATTTTATTTATCCTCCAGATTCTTTTCCACATGGAGCATCCGCCCTATGGCAAGCTCCTCCGGTATATAGACATTCCCGCAGCGGGGGCAGCCGGGCAGTTCGACCGGGAACGACGAATTCATATAGCTCAGAGTCACCGGAAGGGGGGCCAGAGGGACGCCGCATTTGACGCAGACCAGTTCCTCTATACTTTCAAGCCCGGTATCGTACTTTTCCATAAGCCGGCCCCGTATCAGGTAACCAGGGCGGTCATACGGTGGGAGTACGCGTTGTAAACGCGGAAACCGCCGCCCTCGGGGCCGTACTCGACCCAAAAAGTCACATGCGCCGGCCTGCGGCTCGCGATAAAATGCCCGGTCCCGGGGTCCCGGAATTTCCCCTCCCCCGCCTCGGCCCGCTCTATCACCCCGGCGATATCGCTTCTCAGTATATGGGTTCTCTCGATTTTCTGCTCAAGCTCCCCGTCCAGTATTAGTTCCATGGTTTCACCCGCCTCCGTTTCCTCGCCCCAGATTTCCTTTAACAAAACGCGCCGGAAAGACGCCCGGTTATCCTGCCGCCGCGACCAGGTGGGGCTTTTCCACGCCTTGGCCGCAGAAACCGCTTCCGGGTCCGGGTAGAGAAGCTCCAGAAGGTGCCGCGTGTCGCGCCCTTTGGAACGGAACCTGTCCCGGCAATTGATACAGTAAGTCAGGAGCGGCCCCTCCCCGCCAAGCTGGCCAAGGGCGCAATCCGCCAGCGCCGAAGCGGTTCCGGCGTTTGCAAACTGGGCCAGGCCGCCGTAACCGCAGCAGGGATCCTGGTTGTCAGGGGCGCCCTCAAGAATCTCCATCCCCATAAGGGCCGCAAGCCCGCGTACGTGGTCCCTGAGCTCCCTGTCCCCGCGCGCGCCGCAGGCGTGGTGCAGGACCATCGATTCAGGGACGGCCCGGCCCGCCTTCCCGCCCAGGCCGGTTTCCGCCAGCACCCCGAAAATATCGCTTGTCTCAATTCCCATAAGGTCGCGCAGGGCCGACGCGCAGCTGGGGCAGGCGGCGATAAGGGCCGGCTTTCCAAGATGCTCCCATGAAGAGCAAAGCTGTTCCTTCGCCTCCCTGAAAACCGCCGCCTCCCCGGCCCAGTGGGCCATGATCCCGCAGCATCCCAGGAAAATCCCGACCCCGCCGGGAAGGGCGGCCCTAAGGTCCGCGTAGACCCTGCGCACAAGCTCCGGTTCCGAGGCGGGAAGCTGGCAGCCGGGAAAGAAGAGGTATTCCGGCTTTTCAAAGCCCGGCGGGGAACGGCAGAGAAAAAAAGCAGGGGACATGCTGTAACGCATGTCCAGCAGGGCAAATTCATGGGCGGACGGGGGCATCTTGCCGGATTTTACCATGTGCCGCCGGGCGGCAAGGAATACGTCCGCCAGATTGAGGCCGTTTGGGCAGATGGCGCCGCATTGGGAACAGAGGGCGCATTCGTTGATCATGCCGTTGGCGTCGTGGTTGCCCATAGCTATGGACAGATTGTTGTAAACAATCCTGACATAGCGCCGGGGATTGGATTTGTATTTCTGCATAAAGGCGCATTTTTTTACGCATTCGTTACATTCGCATTGAAGGCAGCGGGCAGCTTCCGCAGCGGCCTCCTCCCGCCCATACCCGGCGTTTCCGGGGCTTACAGCCCCGGACGGAACTACCCGATCAAGGCCGGTAAAGAGCCGGGTTTCAAAGCTCCCCTCCCGTTCCCGTCCGGCGTCCACGGACACGCCCTGGAAAAGGCGGTCCATGGTAATGGCGGCGCTTACGCCGTCAAAAATATCGTAAACCGCCGAATCGCCCTTGCCCGAACAGCCGGGCAGGCGGCCGGAACGCCTTCCCGCAAGAATCCCGGGCCGGGGCGTCAGCAGGGTCGCGCCGTCCGCAAGCCCGTCCAGCGGGGAGGCGCAGGCCGCGTATACCGCGCCGTAGCCTTCGCCAAGCAGGGCGGCCGGGCCGTCCGGCGTGTCAAGCGGAACAGGGCTGCCGTATTCGACGGCCACCGGCATTTTAAGGAGGGCCGCGACTTCCCCTTCCAGCGCCTTTTCAACAAGGGGGCCTCCCCGCGATAAAAGCCACCCGCCAAGCCGGGAAGAAGCCTCGAAAACGGTTACCGCATAGCCCTTCCTGGCAAGGTTGTTCGCCGCGGCAAGGGCCCGCAACCCGCCGCCGATAATCGCGGCCTTCTGGGTTTTCTTGGGGAGCAGGAAGGGCGGCTCCGAGGGAAGGCCCGCTTCGCAATATACGAATCGTTCAAGAAGGCCCATTTCTACAGACCCGCCCAGGCCCGCCCTTTTGCAGGGCCCCTTGCAGGGGGCGTTACAGGCAAGGGCCGCCAGGGGCGCGAGGGGTATCCCCTTCGCGTACAATTTCCAGGCCTCGGCGGTTTTGCCTTCGCGGATCAGGGAGATAAATTTTCTGGCGTCAAGATGCACGGGGCAGGCCGACTGGCAGGCAGGGGGATCCTCCTGGGTACAGAGGGCCTCGACCTGGCGCAGTAGATCCTGATCCAGAAACGTCTCGACGGTAATTTTAGCGGGCATAACTTTCCATAATATCTGTAATAATAGAAAAAACCCCGCCCCGAAGGAAGAGCCCGCGGGACGGGGTATGCGGATGTTGTTATGCCTTTAGTTTCGCAAGCCCGGCTTTGACTTTTTCAGGAAGCGCGGGAATTTCCGTGATCCGCACGCCGCACGCCTGGTAAATGGCGTTCAGGACAGCGGGATGGGACGCGCAGAGGGGCACCTCGCCGACGCCGGACGCGCCGTAGGGGCCGCTGGGCCTGGGCACCTCGGCGTACTCGATGACAAAGTCATCGGGGATGTCCTCGATCATCGGGAGGCCGCAGCCCGCCAGGGTGGTGTGCTTTTTCAGATCCTCAAAATCCTCGGTCAGCGCGAGGCCTATGCCCTGGGCTATGCCGCCGTAAATCTGGCCGTCAACCACGGATTTATTGATCACCTTGCCCACGTCGGCAATAGTGTAGAAGGAAATTACCTTTACCTTGCCGGTCTCGGTGTCCACCTCGACAGTGGGCATGAAAAGCTCGTACATATAGTTGGAGAAAGGCGCGCCCTGGCCTGTTTCCATATCGCAGTTGGAACACATGTCCGCGACCCAGCTCCCGTCGTACTTTACGGGGATATTTCCGGCGCTCATCTCGTCGTAGGTCCGGTAAGTCCCATCCGGTTTTTTCATGGCGTTGAGCAGCGCCTCGCTGGCGACGCGGATGGCGTTGCCGGTCACCACGTTGGAGCGGCTGCCGCCTGCCGGCCCTGAATTGGGGGTAAAGGCCATGTCGTTCATAATCAGGATAATATCCTCGGGCTTGACACCCGCGTGGCGCAGGGTTTCGTGGGCCATGGTAAGGGTACCGATGTCGGCGCCCTGCCCGTGATCCTCCCAGCTTGACCAGACTTTTACCTTCCCGCCGGGCTGCAGTTCCACACTAGCGGCAGATGCGTCCGGGCCGTCAAGCCCGCAGCCGTACACGCCGATGGCGAGGCCTACGCCGTTTTTGTACTTGCCGCCTTTGGCGTTCAGCTCCTTTACCCGCTCCTTCTCCGCGTAGTATTTGGGCTTCAGGGTATCCATCATGCCGGGCAGGGAGAATACCTCCGGAACCTGGCCGGTAATATTGGTACAGCCTTCGCGGTAAACATTCCGGTAGCGGATCTCGAAAGGATCAAGCCCGGCCTTTTCCGCCAGAATATCCATAAGGATTTCCGAACCCAGCTCCGCTTCCGGCGCGCCGTAACCCCGGAACGCGGAACCCCAGGCGTGGTTGGTAGCCACCGTGTAATTCTCCGAACGGATATTCGGCACATCGTAGCCGGCCAGATGGTACTGGGCGAGCCGCAGGGTAAGAAGATCGCCGAATTCCGAATACGGCCCGTGGTCGAGTATATTTTTCCCTTCCAGGGCCAGCACCTTGCCGTCCTTGTCCGCCGCGACTTTCAGGTTCATGAAAGTGGGGGACCGCTTCCCGGTATAGGTTATCTGCTGGCGCATATCGTACACCAGGGACACGGGCCGGTTGTCGCAGGCAAGGCAGGCGACCCCTACCAGGGCTTCCATGGTTGGGGAGAATTTGTACCCGAAAGTGCCGCCGGCCGGATTCTGCACCAGCCTGAGCTTTTCAAGCTCAATCCCGATTCCGGGGGCGATCATGGCGGCGTGCAGGTGGATGGCGATTGATTTGGAATGGATGGCCAGGCGGCCTTCCTCGTCGATATAGGCCTGCCCGCAGTCCGGCTCCAGGGGAAGGTGGGGCTGCCTTGAGCAGTAGGAGTGAACCTCGGCGGTAAAGGGGGCCTTTGCCATAATGTCCGCCGTTTCGCCGCCCTTCTTGTTGTCGATCCGGAAGTACACATTGGGCGTTCCGGGATGGATCTCGATAGCGTCATCGGCCATGGCGGCGGGGGCGCTCATATAGGCCGGGAGCAGTTCCAGGTCGACCTTGACCTTTTTAGCCGCGGCCTTCGCCTGTTCCACCGTATCGGCGGCGACAATGGCGATAGCGTCCCCGTACTGGAACACCTTTTCGTCGCAAAGAATGGGGCGGTCCCAGCCGTCTCCCTTGTTGGTGGGAAAGGTGATAAGCCCGGTGATGCGGTTCCGGCCCTTGACATCCTTGTGGGTCACGACCTTGTAGACGCCGGGCATCTTTTCCGCCTCGCCCGTATCGATGCCCTTGATCTTCGCGTGGGAAACTTCCGCCTGGACCAGGGCCAGGTGCAATGTCCCGGAGGGCATCTTCAGGGCGAGATCCGCGCCGAAGTCCCACTTTCCGGTTACCTTCGCCTTGGCGGAGGGGCGGTGGTAATAGGTCCCGGTGATCTTATTGCCTACCGGCTTAAAGAGCAGATCCTCTTTCAGCATTTCCCCCCGCAGGACCTTTGCCGCGTCCATGACCGCGTCTACCAGGGGCTTGTAGCCCGTGCAGCGGCAGGCGTTCCGGTGCTGCTGGAACCACTTCCGCACCTCGTCCCGGGTAGGGGCGGCGTTTTCCGCCAGAAGCTGTTTCGCGGACATGATAAAGCCCGGCGAGCAGAACCCGCACTGGGCGCAGCCGTGGCCCATCCAGGCAAGCTGGAGCGGGTGCAGATTTTCCGGGGTGCCGATACCCTCGATTGTTTCAATTACCGCCCCGTCCTTGACAGCGCGGATCTTCCTGGCGCAGGCGCGGACCACCTGCCCGTCAAGAATAACGGAACAGGCCCCGCACTGGCCGTTGCCGCAGCCGATCTTGCAGCCGGTCAGCATAAGCTGTTTCCGCAACACCTCGGCCAGCGTAGAATCGCCGTCAACTACCAGCGTCCTGGACAAGCCGTTTACCGTTAGTACTTTCTTCTCCATTCTTAATGATCCCCCTATTAGAGTTTTGCCCGGAAACCTTCCGCGGCCCGCTACGCCCCTTCTTTACAGCGAGGAGTATCCTGTCCATATCCCCGAAGATCCCGCATCTTTTTCAGCGCCGCCTCGGACAAAAACACAAGCTGGGCCGCTTCGCCCGCCATGTTCTCCCCGATAAGCCGGATTCCGTTGTCGTTTTCGTCGAATTCCAGCTCCAGATAGCGCCTGAACAATCTGCCGGATTCGGTATCCAAAACTTCAACCACAAGGTTAGGGGCAGAAATATGATCGAAAGACAAATCCTTTGATAATTTTTCGCAAAGCCCGTCAAACAAACGGCGTAAAAGCGTGGAAGCGTTGGCGCGGCCTTGCAGATGCCCCGCAAGTTCCGATATGGCCTGGTCGATAGTGGTTTCCGTATCCATTGGTATTGTGTTATTTTACGGCTATTATTAAAACCAACGCAACTTGTTTCTCAAAAACAGACGTGAAGGAGGGAAACGCCTCGGCATCGTGTTTTTCCGGGCGCATCCGGCTCTGCCGGACCGGGCTTTCCGCTTGTATCTTTTTTGCCGGAGGCAAAAAAGGATACCGCTCCAATCCCTTGCGCGGATCTATTGGGGCCGGCGTCCTGCCGGCCCCAGGGACGAAGGAGTAAAAAAAGAAAGGAAATATCGGGGTCCGCGAACCGGACGCTGATTTTCGCGAATTATCCGGATAAAGTAGCGGTACCCGACGCCTTGATCGTCCGGCGGAAAAAATTTAAACTGGCTTCACAGCCCGTAAAAACGGCCCTATAGCTCAATGGATAGAGCTCAGGACTTCTAATCCTGCTATGATGGTTCGATTCCGTCTAGGGTCATGGCATCCTGCGTATCCCGGCGATTTTTGGCGTTTCACGCGCGAAAACGGCAGTTCCGCAGCCATTCCCCCGCTTGTCCGGAGGGCCGGCGTCAAAGAACGCACTTAAATATCCCGCGAAAAGGCGGCGGCT
>JAIRYB010000136.1 GCA_031267955.1 Spirochaetaceae bacterium
GACCGGCGGATAAAAGAGACGGAACGGCTGATGAAAGAGACCGACCGGCGGATAAAGGAGACTGACCGGCAGATTAAAGAGACCAACAAGAAAGTCGGCGAATTGGGCAGCCGCCTGGGCGAGGTGGTAGAGTATATCATGTCCCCCAAGCTCCGGAAAAAATTTATCGGGCGCGGCTACTGTTTTAACCATATGTCCCGTAACCATGATATTGCGGATCAGGACGGGAAAACGCTGGCCGAAATAGACGTTCTCCTTGAAAACGGCGAATACGCTTTGGCCGTGGAGGTAAAAACCCGGCTGACTATCCGGGACGTGAAGGACCATGTAAAGCGGATGGACATACTGCGCAGGGTTGCGGATGATCATAACGACAGGAGAAAATACCTGGGCGCGGTGGCGGGGGCCGTCATCTACAAGGGGGTCTCGGAATATGCCCTGAAAAACGGCTTTTTTGTCAT
This sequence comes from Spirochaetaceae bacterium, assembly GCA_031267955.1. Classification (GTDB taxonomy): domain Bacteria; phylum Spirochaetota; class Spirochaetia; order Treponematales; family Breznakiellaceae; genus JAIRRR01. Next base: position 462 of record JAIRYB010000136.1, read on the forward strand.
CAGCCCGTCCGGAGAAACCGTAGACATTGAAGTCCCGGAAGATTTCCGGCCGCGGATCTGGGCCACAGAAGGCGCCAGTTGAAGGCGCATAACGGAAAATTGACAACAGGGAAGCGGGCGCGGCAAAGTCCCTGGCGCGGATACAGGTTCGGTAATTTGGCAAACCCGGTAAATTAGTTCTTTACATTTTTTTCCAAATTATGTTAAAATAACGCAATAATCGGTGTATGCCGTTTGGGGAGTGTCATGAAACAGCACGTGGTGTCCGCGCTGGTGGAAAACCGCGCGGGAACCCTGAGCCGGGTGTCCGGCCTGTTCAGCCGCCGGGGTTTTAATATCGACAGCCTGACCGTGGGCGAGACCGAGGATCCGTCGGTTTCCCGGATGACCATCGCGGTGACCGGGGCGGATTCTGTGCTTGAACAGATTATCAAACAGCTCGGCAAGCTCGTGGACGTGATTGCCGTGCGCGAACTGGACTCCGCGTCCTGCGTGCGCCGGGAGATCATGCTGGTCAAGGTCGGAATAGACGAAAAGACCCGCCCCGGCGTGCTGGAAGTGGTCAGTATTTTCCGTTCCCGCGTCATTGACGTTTCCCCCGCTACCATTACCATCGAGGCTACCGGCGATATTTCCAAGCTGGAAAGCCTCCTCCTTCTCCTGCGCCCCTACGGCGTTCTTGAACTTGCCCGCACCGGCCTTGTAGCCCTGGAGCGGGGTTCCGCGGTACTGACGGAGTCTTCCGTATCCCAGGTACCGGTACTAAGCATTAGCAACTAACCGGCAATTGCGCGGTTTTCCGGCGGAACATGGTCCCCCGGAGGCCGTAAGACAATTACCGGAATCTCAAAAATATTAAAAAAGCGGGAGCTTTTTTAAGTAAGGAGTGAATTATGGCTGTCATGTACTACGAAAAAGACTGCGACCTGGGCGCGCTGCAAGGCAAAACTATCGCGGTGATCGGTTACGGCTCCCAGGGCCACGCCCACGCCCTTAACGCGAAAGAATCCGGGCTAAAAGTGGTTGTGGGCCTCTACGAAGGCTCGAAATCCTGGAAAAAGGCCGAGGAGGCGGGGCTTGAGGTAAAAACCGCCCGGGAGGCCGCCGGGGCCGCGGACTTTATCATGATACTCATCAACGATGAAAAGCAGGCCGCCCTCTACCGGGAATCGGTTAAGCCCGCCCTTAAAGCCGGGAAAACCCTGGCCTTTGCCCACGGCTTTAACATCCACTTTGGGCAGATCGCGCCGCCGGAGGATGTCAATGTGGTGATGATCGCCCCCAAGGGCCCCGGCCACACGGTTCGGGAACAGTACCAGGCCGGCGCCGGGGTTCCCTGCCTTGTCGCGGTGCATCGGGACGCCACGGGGGACGCCAAACGTCTGGCCCTTGCCTACGCGGCTGCTATCGGCGGCGCCAGGGCGGGCGTCCTGGAGACGACCTTTAAGGAAGAGACCGAGACCGACCTGTTCGGGGAGCAGGCGGTGCTATGCGGCGGCGTCTCCGCGCTGATGAAGTGCGGCTACGAGGTCCTTGTGGAGGCGGGCTACCAGCCGGAAAGCGCCTATTTCGAGGTGATGCACGAGATGAAGCTCATCATCGATCTGGTAAACCGGGGGGGCCTGGGCTTTATGCGCTACTCCATCTCCGACACCGCGGAGTACGGCGACTATGTTTCGGGGCCCAAGGTTATTACCGAAGACACCAAAAACGCCATGCGGGGTATTTTGAAGGATATTCAGACCGGCAAATTCGCCAGGGACTGGATCGGCGAGAACCAGGTGAACCGGCCTTTCTTTAACCGGATGCGGGCTATCGAGGCGCAGCATCCCATCGAAAAGGTGGGCAAAGAGCTGCGCGCCATGATGGGCTGGCTGAAGCGGCCTGTAGAAAAATAGCGTGACTGTCCGGGGCATGGGGCGTTGCGGGGGCGAAAAGCGGGTGACTGCCGCCCCCGCAGAGGGGTAGGGCGTAACCGTGTTACGCCCGTAGGGGGAGGCTTCCCCCGCGGGGAACTTGCTGATCCCAGGGCCGGACAAGTTGGCAAAACAGAGGAATTATGTCTAACGTTGAATCGCGCCGTTTAGTGCGCATCTTTGATACTACGCTCCGCGACGGGGAGCAGGCTCCCGGCTGTAGCATGAACTTGCAGGAAAAAATCGAGGTCGCGAAACGTCTGGAAAGGCTCGGGGTGGATGTGATGGAAGCGGGATTTCCCGCGTCGAGTCCGGGGGATCTGGAATCGGTGGCGGCCATAGCGGGAATTGTCAGGGACTGTACGGTGGCCGGGCTTTGCCGTTCCCTTGAAAAGGATATCGACGCGGCGAGGGAGGCCCTGAAAAACGCGGCCGGCCCCCGGATACATATCTTCCTGGCTACTTCCCCCATCCACATGGAGTACAAGCTTAAGATGACGCCGGAGGAAGTGCTGGAACAGGCGGTTTCAGCGGTCAAATACGCGAAAAAGTTCTGCTCCGACGTGGAATTTTCCGCGGAAGACGCCTTCCGCAGCGATCCGGATTTTGTGTGCAGGGTTTTCGGCGCGGTAATCGCCGCAGGGGCCGGTACGGTCAATTTCCCCGACACCGTGGGCTATGCCATGCCCCGGGAATTCGGGGAGAGGGTGCGGTATGTCCGGGAACATACGCCGGGCATGGAAAAGGCCTTGTTTTCGGTACACTGCCACAACGATCTGGGCCTGGCGGTGGCGAACAGCCTTTCCGCTATTGCCAACGGGGCGGCCCAGGCCGAGTGTACGGTAAACGGGATCGGCGAGCGGGCCGGGAACGCGTCGCTTGAGGAAATTGTCATGGGCCTGAGGGTGCGCAAGGATCTTTTCGACGCCGATACCAGGATAGACACCACGCAGATCTACGCCGCGAGCCGCCTTGTGACGCAGGTGACCGGGGTCAAGGTCCAGCCGAACAAGGCTATCGTGGGAGAGAACGCCTTTGCCCACGAGGCGGGCGTCCACCAGCACGGGGTTATGGCGAACCGGGCCACTTACGAGATCATGACCCCCGAATCGGTGGGTATCTCAAAAAACCAGATGGTCCTGGGCAAGCATTCGGGCCGCCACGCCTTTGAGGATCGCCTGAGGGAACTTGGCTTTGCCGTGGACGCCGCTGCCCTGGAGACGCTTTTCGGCCAGTTCAAGGATCTGGCGGACAAGAAAAAAGTGGTGAGCGACCGCGATATCGAAGCCCTGGTGATGGGCATTTCAGCTTCGGTCCCGGAAACCTGGAAACTGGACCACTGGGCCGTGAACACAGGCTCCGCCCTGGGCGCTTCCGGTACCATAAGGCTGGTGAATAGAAACGGGGAAACCAAAAAACTGGTAACCCTGGGGGACGGCCCCATAGACGCCATCTTTCTGGCCATCAACCACATTATCGGGAAGGACCCGGAACTGGAACTTTACGAAATTGGAGCCATTACCGGCGGTTCCGCGTCCCAGGGGGAAACTATGGTCAAGATAAGCCTGAACGGCCGCTACTGGAACGGCCACGGGGTTTCCACGGATGTTATCGAGTCGTCGATAAAGGCGTATCTTTCGGCGGTAAACGCGATGGAGTGGGAACTTGCACCTAAAGCTGCGCCAAAAGGCGCGGAAAGAACAAAGTAGGGAGGGGGAAGCCTCCCCCTGCGGCCGGGCCGGGGTCCCGGCCTACCCCCTCTGCGGGGGCGGCAGGCCGGCCGCTTTCTGCCCCCGCAACACCCCCGGGACGGGCGACGCAACGCCCCCGGGACGGGCGACGCAACACCCCGGGACGGGCGGCGGGCGTGAGACGGGCGGCGCGACACCCCCGGGGCAGGCGGCGGCGCAGGACGGTTTTGCCGGACGGATCAAGGCTTGCCGCGCAGACGGCGGATCTTACATTATTGGATGGATATTATGGCGAATTTGGATGCGGTGGAAATTCTCGATACTACCCTGCGCGACGGCGCCCAGGGGCAGGGCATAAGTTTTTCGGCGAGGGACAAGCTCGCGGTCGCCCGCGCCCTGGACGAGCTGGGGGTGGCCTGGATCGAAGCCGGGAATCCGGGGAGCAATCCCAAAGACATGGACTTTTTCCGCCAGGCCGCGGGGCTTGCCCTGCAAAACGCGAAACTCTGCGCCTTCGGATCTACCCGCAAAAAAGGCGTTGCCGCCAAAGACGACGCCCAGCTCCGGAGCCTTCTGGAGGCGGGTACCGAGGCCGCCGTTATTTTCGGAAAAAGCTGGGACCTCCATGTGACGGAGGTGCTGCGCGTCAGCCTTGAGGAAAATCTCGCCATGATTGCCGAAACCGTGGCGTTTCTGCGGGAAAGGGGCCGGCGGGTCTTCTACGACGCTGAGCATTTCTTTGACGGCTGGCTTGCCAACCCCGGCTATGCCCTCGCCTCCCTGAAAGCCGCGCTTGATTCGGGCGCCGAACGCATCGTTCTTTGCGACACGAACGGCGGCTCTTTCCCGGACACAATCGGCGCCGGGGTCGCGGCGGCTGTCCAAAGCAGCGGCGGGGCGGCCCCCGTCGGCATCCACGCCCACAACGACGGCGGCTGCGCGGTCGCCAACACGATCCTCGCCGTCAAGGCCGGCTGCCGTCACGTGCAGGGTACTCTGGTCGGTTTTGGGGAACGCTGCGGAAATGCCGCGCTCGCCGCGGCCATTCCCGGCATAGAGCTGAAACTCGGCCTCCCCTGTTTGCCGGAAGGCCGTCTCCGCCTTATTTCGAATATTACCTGGCAGGTAGCGGAAATCGCGAACGTGGCGGTAAGCGATGACATGCCCTATGTGGGAGCCAACGCCTTCGCGCACAAGGCGGGCATGCACGCCGACGGTATCCTGAAGCTGCGCCGGTCTTTTGAACATATCGACCCGGTAAGCGTGGGGAACGAGCGCCATTTTGTGATGAGCGAGGCGGGGGGCCGTTCCGCCATTGCCGAGCGGGCAAAAAAGATAGAGCCTTCCATTACGAAGGATCATCCGGCGGCGGCCTCGCTCGCGGAAAAACTTAAAACCCTGGAGGCCGGCGGCTGGCAGTTCGAGGGCGCCGACGCCAGCTTCGAGCTTTTGGTCAGGCGGGAACTGGGCCGCTACAAGCCCCTGTTCAGGATAGAGGCCTACCGCGTGGTAAGCGAGCATCCTACAAGCGAGGCGCTTGCCTGTTCCCACGCCTGGGCCAAGGTCTGGGTGGACGGCCAGTACGAGATAGCCGCCGCTGAAGGGGACGGCCCGGTAAACGCCCTGGATGGGGCGCTGCGCCGCGCCCTTAAACATTTCTACCCGGAGCTGGAACAGGTCCGGCTTTCCGACTACAAGGTCCGCGTAATCGACGGTACTGCCGCCACCGCCGCGAGGGTCCGGGTGCTTATCGAATCTACGGACGGCCGGGGGAGCTGGTCCACCGTGGGTGTTTCGGAGGATATTATCGACGCCAGCCGCGTCGCCCTGGTGGATTCCATCGAGTACAAACTAATCGGCGACATTGAACGCCGCTTTAAGGCGTATTTATGACGGTAAATTTGTTCGTGTTCATCAGCGCAGTTTGTGCGGTTTGCGGTTTTTTATATAATAGACTTGTTCGGAAACTTCAGCTTCCGAACAAATTCCGCTAAAAATACCGGCAAGGAGATTTTAGGGTGAATTATTCGGTAGCAATAGTGGGCGGGGACGGAATCGGCCCCGAGGTAATGGCCCCGGCCCAGGATGTTCTGGACGCGGTTGGGGATAAGTACGGCCATGTGTTTAACTATGTGGAACTGGAGGCGGGCGGCAGGGCTATCGATTCAGGCGGGGAACCCCTGCCCGCCGAAACCCTGGAAGCCGCCGGCCGCTGCGACGCCCTGCTTTTGGGCGCGGTGGGCGGCCCCAAATGGGACGGCCTTCCCGGCCATCTCAGGCCGGAAAGGGCCCTGCTCGGGCTCCGCGCCGGGATCGGGGTCTTTGCCAACCTGCGCCCCGCCGCCCTGCTCCCCCAGCTAAGGGCCGCCTGCCCCCTCAAGGACGAGGCCCTTGTGGCGGGCAGCGACGACGGCAGGCCCGGCTTCGACCTTCTTATTGTGAGGGAGCTTACCGGCGGCATTTATTTTGGGGAAAGGGGGAGGAGCGCGGACGGATATTCGGCCTGGGACACCGAAACCTATTCCGTTGCGGAAATAGAGCGGGTCCTCCGTACAGGCTACGATGCCGCCGCGGCCCGCCGCAAAAAACTCTGCGTGGTGGACAAGGCCAATGTTCTGGAATCGAGCCGCCTCTGGCGTGAAACAGCCCGGGCTGTGGCGAAGGATTACCCGGATATCGAGACAAGCTATCTCTACGTTGACAACGCCGCCATGCAGCTTATCCGCGCGCCCGGCCGTTTCGACGTGATTGTCACCAGCAACCTTTTCGGCGACATACTCTCCGACGAGGCTTCGGTACTCACCGGCTCCATAGGGATGCTGGCGTCTGCCAGCCTCGGCAGCCCTTCAGACCCGCTGGCCAAGAACGGCCGCCCCATGGGTATGTACGAGCCGATTCACGGCTCCGCGCCGGATATTGCCGGCCAGGATATCGCCAACCCCCTGGCGTCGGTGCTTTCGGCGGCAATGATGCTCCGCTATTCTTTCGCCCTGGAAAAAGAAGCCGCCGCCGTGGAAGCCGCCGTAAACGCCGTCCTGGACCAGGGGTTCCGCACCCGGGATATAGCCGGGTTTGGCGGCGCGGGAACGGGCGGGCGTATTGTCGGTACCAGGGCAATGGGCGAGGCTGTTTTAAAGGCGGTAGAAGAGGGGTGATTTTCAGGCCGCCCCTGCGAATAACAAACATATAGAAGGAGAGTAAGATGCGCAGCGATTCTGTAAACAAAGGCGTGGCCCGCGCGCCGCACCGTTCCCTGTTCAAGGCTATGGGTTTTATCGACGAGGAATTTGACCGGCCCCTTATCGGCATAGCGGCCGCCAAGAGCGAAATTGTACCCGGCCATCTGCACCTGGACCATGTCGCCAGGGCCGCGGCTGACGGCGTGCGCCTTGCGGGAGGCGTCCCGGTCGTTTTTCCGGTTATCGGCGTGTGTGACGGAATCGCCATGGGCCACGAGGGGATGCGCTATTCCCTGGTAACGCGGGAGCTTATCGCCGATTCCATCGAGTGCATGGTCATGGCCCACGGCTTTGACGCGGTGATCTACATCCCCAACTGCGACAAGATAGTCCCCGGAATGCTCATGGCCGCGGCCCGGATCAACCTGCCCGGCGTTTTTGTGTCGGGTGGCCCCATGCTTGCCGGGCGCAGGGACGGGGCGGCCCGCAACGCGCCTCCTGTCACCCTTACTACCATGTTCGAGGCTGTGGGCGCGGTCGGCGCGGGCAGGATGGGCGAGGACGAGCTTTACGAGCTGGAGGAAAAGGCCTGCCCGGGTTGCGGCTCATGTTCGGGCATGTTTACCGCCAATTCCATGAACTGCGTCACCGAAGCCCTGGGCATGGCCCTGCCCGGTAACGGCACCATTCCGGCGGTATTCGGCGAGCGCCTGCGCCTTGCCAAGCGTACCGGTATTCTGGCGCTGGATGTCCTTAAAAAGGACATACGCCCCCGGGCGATCCTCACCGAAAAGGCCTTCCTCAACGCCCTGGCCCTGGACATGGCCCTGGGCTGTTCTACCAATACCGCCCTGCACCTTCCGGCCATAGCGCACGAGGCCGGCTTTAAGCTGGACCTTGAACTGCTCAACAGGGTCAGCGCCGTTACCCCGAATCTCTGCCGTCTTGCCCCGGCCGGCCCCGACGCCGTCGAAGACCTCGACGCGGCGGGGGGCATACCCGCTGTTTTTAGCGAGCTTTCCTCGAAAAACCTTATCGACGGAAGCGCCCCGACTGTTTACGGCGCCCTTTCCGATTCGTACCGGGGCGCGGCAAACAGGAACCCGGACATTATCCGGCCCATAGGGAACCCCTATTCGGAAACCGGCGGCCTCGCGGCGCTCAAGGGCAGCCTGGCCCCGGACGGCTGCGTAGTCAAGCGCAGCGCGGTCTCTCCCAATATGCTGAAGCACGAAGGCCCTGCCAGGGTATTCGATTCCGAGGAAGCCGCCTTTGACGCCATCATGGGCGGCAGGATAAGGGAAGGCGACGTCATCGTTATCCGCTACGAAGGCCCCCGGGGCGGCCCCGGTATGAAGGAGATGCTCGGCCCCACAGCCGCCCTTGCCGGCATGGGCCTTGACGACAAGGTGGCCCTTATCACCGACGGCCGTTTTTCCGGGGCGACCAAGGGCGCGGCCATAGGCCATGTGTCCCCGGAAGCCGCGGACGGCGGGCCCATCGCCCTGCTCAAAGAGGGGGACATTATCGCCATCGACATAGACGCCCGTTCCATAAGCGTAAAACTTGACGACGCCGAGCTTGCCCGGCGCGGGGCCGGCTGGCAGGCCTTGCCGCCCAAGGTGACAAGCGGCTACCTGGTCCGCTACGCCAGGCAGGTAAGTTCCGCCGCAAGCGGGGCTGTTTTTAAGGATTGATCGATATGATCGGTACCGGCCGCCGGCCGGCTTAGCGGGCAGGGATCGCAGTAACAAGGAGAAAACAATGCAGTATTCGGGTTCCCGTATTTTAATTGAAGCCCTGATCGAGCAGGGCGTGGATACCGTTTTCGGCTATCCCGGAGGCTCGGTTTTGTTCATATACGATGAACTTTACAAGAACAGGGACCGGATCCGCCACATTCTGGTCAGCCACGAGCAGCATGCGGCCCACGCCGCCGACGGTTACGCCCGTTCATCGGGCAGGACCGGCGTATGCCTCGCCACATCCGGCCCCGGGGCGACCAACCTTGTCACCGGCATTGCCACCGCGTACATGGATTCAGTCCCCATTGTCGCCTTTACCGGCAATGTCGCCCTGCCGCTTTTGGGCAAGGACAGTTTCCAGGAGGTGGACATTGCCGGGATCACCATGCCCATTGTCAAACACAACTGGATAGTCAGGGACGTGAACAGCCTTGCCGAAATTGTCCGGGAGGCGTTCATTGTAGCCCGTTCCGGCCGGCCCGGCCCGGTGCTCATCGATCTTCCCAAGGACATTACCTCCCAGAGCGCCGAGTGGATACCCCTGGAGGGGAAGGGCAGGAAGAATTTCCTCCTGGGCGCGTGCCAGACTGCCGATCTTATCCTGGGCGGGGCCGTTGAAAACAGTTCCGCCGC
>JAIRYB010000139.1 GCA_031267955.1 Spirochaetaceae bacterium
CTCCTGTGTTTTATGTCAAGGGGAATCTTTGTGGTTGTTTTTCTTCAAAATTGCATGATTTCTGAGGGGAATTCTGACAGTCAAAAAGGTAAATGCCCTTGCCCTGAATAAATTTAAAATTCCGTTCGTAAGCCCTTGACAAAACGCGCAACTTACGGCATTGTTCGGCGAATTAATGCAGCTTGAAAATTCCGGGCGGGCGTCCGGGTTTTCACCGGAAAAACAGCGGCCGGTACAGTCCGGCGGGCGTTTCCCGGAAAATCCTTGCAAGGAAACGATAATATTATAAGCGCAGTCCTGAATAATTTCAGTATATTAAATTTCAGTATGTTGAACAGGAAGAAAAGCGCGGGAGGACAGTCATGGATCAAGAATTCATTTCCCAAATGAAAGAGTCCCTGACCGATCTTAAGAAGGAGATTGTCTCCAATCTGATGGCCGGTAATAAAGATTTCAAGGAAATAATGGAAGGCATGGACCCCAAAGATCTGGCGGACATTGCCTCCGACGATATTGATCGCAAAATGATCGAAGCCCTGGGTTCGCAGGATCTGAAACGCCTCCGCCTTATCGATTCGGCCCTGACCCGCATCCAGCAGGGCAAATACGGCCTCTGCATGAAGTGCGGTAAGCGCATCCCCCAGGCAAGACTCGAGGCGATCCCCTACGCCCTGATGTGCATTGAATGCAAAACCGCGGACGAAAGGCGGAACAGGTAACCCGGAGAGGACCGGCCGGAACCGCAGCCCCGCGAATACGCGGTTTAGCGTGCCTGCGGGTCTTTGCCTGTTACCTGATTTCCTCGCTTTCCCAGCATGGTTCTCCGGATCTGCGGCCCTTAAAAACCGCGGCCCGGCTGTAGCCCGCTTTTAGGAGCGCCTCTTTTGCCTCCCCGTAGTGGCCGCCCAGATGGGCGGTTTTGTGGGCGTCGGCGGTGATAATCGCCGGGACGCCCGCCCGGCATAGCAGGGAAAGGAGCCGGGGCGACGGGTATGGCTCGCCGAGGATGCCGCGGTTCATCCCGCCGGTATTTACTTCGGCGACGCAGCCGGCTTCAACGATGAGGGGGACGAGCGCGGCCGATTTTTCCAGATAGGCCGGCGCGGCGGTGGAAAACCACTTGTCGCCGGAATTGTTTTTCTTTATCAGATCCAAATGCCCCAGGATATCGAAACCGCCCGAGCGGATCATTTCCGTTTCCGCTTCCCAATAGGCGGCGGCGAGCGCCTCCCCGTCGCCGCCAAAGCGGCCAAGGAGCTTGCGCCCGAATTCCCCCGCCGGAGCGTCCACGATGGAAGGCTCGCCGTTATCGGGCGGGAAAATATAATGCACCGCGCCGATAACATAGTCCAGCCCGATTTCCCGGTACACCCGGTCCGCCGGGCCCATGCGGCCCTTGATGTAGTCCACTTCCAGCCCAAGGTAGACGTCGATTTTCCCGGCCCAGCGCTGTTTGGCGGACCGGACAGTATCCAGGTACTCGTCCAGGCGCTTCTGGGGAAGATGCCAGCTTGTCTTTCCCACCGCGTGGTCTACAGGGGCGTGGGAGCTGAACCCGATGGACGCAAGGCCTTTTTCAAAGGCGGCCCCGCACATGGACTCCACATCGTCCTTGCCGTCGCAGAAATCCGTATGGGTATGAAGGCAGGTATAAGTCATAAGGCGATCCTTCCGCCAAGGTAAGATCCCGCGGCGGTTTTAAAGCGGGCAAACGCTTCTTTTACCAGGGCCAGGGCGGCGGCGGCCCCGGCGCGGTCCGTATTCTTAAAGGCCTGTTCCAGCCGGGCGGCGGCGGCTCCCAGCTCTTTTCCGGACATGCTAAGCGCCACCCCCTTGATAGTGTGGGCCTCCCTCATGGCGGTTTCCCAGTCCCCGATCCGGGCAGCCCGGGGCATGCTTTCTTCTATCTGGTTTTCGGTCCGGGCGATGAATTTTACCAGCATGGAATCGATCAACTCGGTTTCGGCCATAAAGGTTTCTTTCAGATCGCCTGCGTCAAAGACAAGCGGCGCGGCGGCCTCTCCCGCTCCGAATCCGGGAGGCGCGGCGGCTTCCCGCGCTGTACTGTCCGGCGCGGGATGCGCGGGCTTTGCAGGATGCGCGGGCGCTGCGGAAGGCGCGGGGGGCCTGGTTTTGGCGATCCAGGTGACGAGCGCCTTTTCAATATCCGGCCTCCTGAAAGGCTTGACCAGAATATCGTTAAAACCCGCCTGTATGCAATTTATGCGCTCGTCGGCAAGGGCGCTTGCGGTAACGGCGATCAGCGGCTTGGTAAAGCCGCGTTTCCGCAGCTCCGCCGCGGCTTTGTAGCCGTTCATGCGGGGCATCTGGATGTCCATAAAGACAAAAGATACCGGGTAGGCGGCGGCTTTTTCAAGTGCGTCGACGCCGTCGTCGGCGGTAATTGTCCGGTAGCCCAGCTTGCCGATGATCATCGCGAAAAGATTCTGGTTGACCGGGTTGTCTTCCACGATGAGGATCAGCGGCTCGTCCGGGCCGTCCCCGCCGCCGGCTGTCGCGCCGGCAGATGCCGCGCCGGAATCAGGGACGGCGGGCCTGCCCACGGCCGGCTCGGGCGGGACGGCTTCCAGGTCGACGCCGATTTCAGCCAGCGCGGCGCTGATGCAGGCGGCAAGGTCCCGGCGCTTGATCGGCTTGTTTACATTGGCGTTAAACCAGCGGAGCAGGGTCATTTTGGCGTCGGCGCCCAGAAGCCCCTGCGGGACTATCAGGACAAGCCGGGTATTGTTGATCTTCTTGTCGCTGTTTATCTCGGCCGCGAGCCGCCACCCGTCCATCCTGGGCATGATCATATCGATAAAACACAGTTCGAAAGGCCTGTTCATCGAAGCGGCTACGCGCAGTTCCTCAAGCGCGTCTTCGCCAGAGGAGACAGTTTCCACCCGGTCAAATCCGAAATCGTTCAGATACGAGGCCAGTACCCGCGCCGAATCACCGTAATCGTCCACCACGAGTATGCGGATATTCCGGTTGATCGCCGCGAGGCCCTCCGCGGGCGCCGCCCCCGCGCGGCCCTGACCGGCATGCCCGATATCCCCGGAAACAGGAAGCGCGCCGCCGGATCGTTCAACCGGGACGGTAAAGTAGAAAATCGACCCGTCCGGTTCGTTCGGGAGCATCCCGATATTCCCGCCCATAAGTTCTACAAGGTTCCGTGAAATAGCAAGCCCCAGCCCGGTACCTCCGAAACGCCGGGTATGGGAAGGGTCCACCTGGAAAAAAGTAGTAAAAAGCTGCCCCCGCGATTCCGGCGGCACCCCCACCCCGGTATCGGCCACGGAAACGCGGACAGCCTCCCTGCCGCCAAGGGTTGTAAGCCTCACCGTTATAAGCGCCCCGCCCTGCCGGGTAAACTTTACCGCGTTTTTCGCGAGGTTAATCACGATCTGCCGGAATTTGTTCTGATCCCCCCGGATAACAATACCCGCGTCCGGCGGAATGTCCAGCGTAATTTCAAGCCCCTTCTTGTGGGCCTCCAGCGAGATCATCTCCACCGCCTGCTCGACAGCCTGCTCAAGGTCAAAGTCGATGTTTTCAAGCTCCATCTTCCCCGCCTCGATCTTGGAATAATCGAGAATGTCGTTGATAAGGGACAGAAGCACGTCCGCGGAAAATCTAACCTGCCGTGAATACTCCGCCTGCTCCTGGTCAAGCTTCGTATCCTGGAGAAGTTCTGTCATGCCGATAATCGTCTGGATCGGGGTGCGGATCTCGTGGCTCATGTTTGCCAGAAAGAGACTCTTGGCCTCCGTGGCCGCCTCCGCGTTGAGCACTATCTGTTTCAGGCGCTTTTCCTCGTGCCATTCCCTGGTAAGGTCGTGCAGGATAATCCCGAAAAACGGCCCGCTTTGTCCGCCTGCTGTTCCTTCGCCTTCACGGATGCGCCAGACTACAACAAGGAATTTGCGGTCCGTGTTTTTTTTATTCCGGATAGACAGTGAAAAACGCCGGTACTTTTCGCCGCTACGGATAAACTGGATAAATTCCGGGGAATTTTTCAGGGCCTCTTCCAGGAAACCTGCGGGAAGATCCGCGCCCCGGGCGCCAGGGTCCGCGAAACTGCCGACAATCCGTTCGCATTCCATATTGATCGTAATAAAGGCGCCCGATCCGTCCGTCACCCCTATCGGAACGCCGGCATCGGAGTAGAGCCGGTAAAAAAGATCGCCGCCCGCGCCCGGCGCCGCCTTTCCGTACGGGCCGGTTCCCTGTCCTGCCATAGCATTATTCTAAGCCATCGCCCGGATAAAGACAACCAAAGCGCCCCCAAGTCGGGCCTTTGGATCATGTCGTATTGCGGATCACCAGCTCCGGCTCCAGGACTACGCACTTTTCGTAGCCCTGGTTGTTGATCTGCAAAAAAAGCTGTTCCACCGCGTTGGCCGCGATATCCTCGACAGACTGCGTGATCGTGCTAAGGGAGGGCATCGTCAGCGCTGCCAGCGGGATATTGTCGTAGCCCACAATGGCAATATCATCCGGTATTTTTATCCCGGCGTTGGCGCAGGCGCGCATAAAACCGATTGCAATCATATCGGTTGACGCGAAGACCGCATCCGGTTTTTTTGCCAACATGCTTTCGCTGTACTTAATGCCCTTGCCGAAATTGTAAACTGTATCGTTGTCCAGGATCATCAGGTCTTCATCCGCGGATATGCCCGACTCTGCCAGCGCCTTCCGGTACCCCTCGTAACGCATCCTCAGCGAGTGCAGCGACATCTTCTCGCCAAGATAGGCAATCCGCCTGTGCCCGCGGTCAATCAGGTGTTTGGCGGCAAGGTACCCGCCTTTTTCATTATCCGTGGAGATCATGCAGCCGCCGCGCTCCTGCGGCCCGTCGTCCAGAAAGACAGCCGGGACGCCGTAGCTTTCCAGATGTTTCAGCGGCTCCCGGTTCAGAAATTCGCACAGTATCAGGATGCCGTCCACATTGTAACGCAGCAGTTTATCGACCACATTCTGTTCGCTTGCCCTGTTGTAATCAGTGTTGCTCAAAAAAGCGATGTACCCTTTTTCTACCAGGAGAATTTCGATCTCTTTCGCGATACAGGCGTAATAACTGTTTGTAATATCCGGCGTTACAATGCCGATGGTTTTAGAAGTATTTGTTTTAAGCCCCCTGGCCAGCTCGTTCGGGCGGTAATTCAGTTTTCTGATCGCTTCCAGTACTTTTTCCGATACTTCTTTGGAAATACTCGCGGTACCGTTTATTACATGGGAAACTGTAGGCTGGGTCACGCCGGCCATACGCGCGACATCCTTCATTGTATAAACCTGCTTGTCAATCATAGTCCGCCCCTGTCAGGCCGCGCCCGCCCGGCATTGGCGGCCTGCCGCAAATGATACCGCAAAAAACGCCCCGATTCAATAAGATTTCTCCCTGCGGCCCGGGAGGTTCGGCGCGCTGAAATTCCCGAAAGCCGGGTTTTCGCCCCTGTTCTGGCGCAAATTCCGAATTTTTGTATTTTTTTGTTGACAACTAGGTCAATGCCTGATATAAT
>JAIRYB010000167.1 GCA_031267955.1 Spirochaetaceae bacterium
CCTTCTTCCGTACCCAGCCCTACGGCGATGATGCTGATATCCCGGGCAAGGCAGCGGTCGGAAGCGGCGGCAAGGCTGCCGGAAAGGGCCTCCCCGTCGGAAAAGAGGATGATCCGCCTTTTGCCGGGGAAATCGTCCTTAAAGGCCAGGGCCGCCGCGTCAACCAGTTTTTCCAGATTGGTCCCCCGGCCTGTAAGCTGGGAGGTACTTAGCCCCGCGAGAAAACCCGACAGCGCCTCGGCATCATGGGTAAGGGGGACGGCAAGTATGCCCTGCCCCTTGCTTACCGCGGCAGCGAAGCGTATGCCGGCGGTCTCCGGCGCGGATACCGGATCGCCGGCGACCGTGTCGCGCGCGATGGCGGCGGCCCGTTCCAGCCTGCTGATTCCGGCGGTGCTGTCGCGGGCATCCATGCTCCGGGAAAGATCAAAGGCCAGCACGGCGTCGATTCCCCGGCGGAATTCCGGGACCAGCCTGATCCCCCAGCGGGGGCCGGCAAGGGCAAGCGCCGTAAAAAAGAAGAAGGCGAGGAACGCCAGGGAGGAAACCCAGTAGCGGAAACGTATCTTGCCGGCCCTTGCCCTGCCGCCGGCAAGACTGCCGGCAAGGCCGACGGCAGGGCCGACGGAAGCGTCTTTTTCAAAGAAAAGCAGGGCCCGCCTGCGCCTTAAATAGTGAGCGATCATGGCCAGAGCCAGGGGGAGGAGGAGAAGCAGGGCGCCGAGCGCGCGGGGATTCTCGAAATTCACAACAGGGCCCCCAGGTACCAGCGGCGGAATAAACGGGGGATAAACAGGCAGGCCAGGGCGGCCAGAATCACCGGGACGGAAAGGTCCTGCCTGCGGGTCACCGGGGCAAAGCGGCCGACGGCCAGTTCCGATTTATCCAGGCGGTCAAAGGCCGAGGCAAAAGCCGCCCCGGACGGCGCGGCGATATAGGTTCCGCCGCCTTTCAGGGCGATTGCGCGGAGGCTTTCAGGGTCAAAGCGGGACTCGAAGGTGCCGGTACGGCGTACATTGAGAATAGGGTCCACATAATCGACGGCTACTTCGCCGGAGGAACCGAGGCCAATTACCCAGAGGCTTGCCCCCTGCCCCCTGATCGCCGCGGCGGCGGTTTCGGGATGTACTGAGCCGGCGTTGTTCTCCCCGTCGGTGATAAGCACCACGGCCCTGTGCCCGGCCCCGCTGTCCTGCATATGCAGGGCCGCCACGCTCAGGCCCAACCCAAGGGCAGTGCCGTCCCCCAGTTCGCCTATCCGCAGACTGTCCAGCCGTTCCAGAAGCAGCGCCCGGTCGACGGTGGGGGGAAGTATCAGCGCGGCATCCTCCCCCACAGCCGCAAGCCCGACGGCGTCCGAGGGCCGGTTCAGCGCGAAATCGCCGATAAATTTCCGGGCCGCGTCAAAACGGCTCCTCCCGTCAATGTCCATGCCCGCCATGCTGGGGCTGGCGTCAATGACAAAGAAGATATCCGCGCCCCGATCAAGCCAGACCCGCCGGGTAATCAGAAGCTCAGGCCCGGAGGCGGCGGCGAACAGCAGGAAAATGCCGGCGTATTCCATCCACCGGAAAACGCGGACAAGGATGCCCGCGTCAAAGGCCGGTTTGAAGGGGCTGCCGCCCGGAGGCCCAAGGGGGAATTCCGCCGAGAGCAGATCCCGGAAAAAACGCCGCCCCGCGGCTATTACCGCAAGGGCAAGGATTCCCGCCGCCAGAGCCAGCGGCCGTTCCAGGCCGGGCCTCATCCCGCTTCCCCCATCAATGGCCGCCCGCCGGAAACTTTTGTGTCTTCCTCGTTTTCACAGGTTTCCGCGAAACCCTGGACCTCGTCCAGTATCGCCAGAACCTCGCCGCGGCCTGCCCGTATGCCGCCAAAACGGAGCCGGTCGCAGCGGCCGAAAAGCCCGCCTAAAAAGGGGCCGTATTCCCCGCCCGGCCCGCAAAGGGAAAGAAATTCGCCGGGTACCATGCTGGCGCAGGGGCAGCGGATGAAGAATTCCAGAAAACGCCGCAGCTCCCCGTTGAGCCGGTCCAGAACCAGGCTTTCCGCCGGAGCGTCCCCGGCAAGCAGCGCCCGCAATTGTTTCAGCTCGCGCAGGAGGCCGTGTACCATCTGCCGCCTTTTCCGGAGCTGCCGGTAGCGGGAAAGCCAGGGGAGGCCCCAGATTCCCAGGGCCGCGCCCCCCAGAATCAGCGCGGCGATTCCCAGCGCAAAGGCGTAGATTATCTCCATGGTGCCGGGCGCCGGGACAGGCGGCGCGTAAGGGGAAAGAACCCTGGAATTTTCAGGCGGGCCGGCGTCAAGGATCGAGGCGATGTCCGCCCTGAGCCCGGAAAAAACAAAAGAACCGATTTTAATAACGGGAAATTCTACCGCGCCGGGAACATAGGCGGCAAAATCCACGAGGAGCCGGGCCTGACCCCCCCGGTTTTCAATTTCGGCGCGTGAGATAACCAGGTCCCCGTCCGGGGGAAGCTGTTCCGGCCTGTCCAGTACCACGCCCCCGGCGCCGGAAAAAGCCGCGTCCAGGGGCAGCACCAGGCGGCCCGGATCCCCCACATAGACCGTCCGGGGCAGAAGGTAATAGCGGCTGTCTGATACCGGAACGTCCTGGGCAAAAACAGCGGGCACAGCAAGCGCGGCGGCAAAACAGGCGAACGCCGCGAAAAAAGGCCGCCTCACCCGCGCCTCCGGGGGAGGGCCGCCCGCTGATTCCTGAAAAAACGGGCCAGTACCGGGACGGCGTTTTCGGCAGTGGAAAGAGGGAGCGGCGCGGCGCCCCAGCGGCGGCATACAGCCTGCCAGAGCCTGGCCCGCTCCTCGTGCCAGGCGGCCCAGGGTTCCCTGAAAGAACGGAAAGCGGTAGCCGCGTAAA
Source organism: Spirochaetaceae bacterium (assembly GCA_031267955.1). Classification (GTDB taxonomy): domain Bacteria; phylum Spirochaetota; class Spirochaetia; order Treponematales; family Breznakiellaceae; genus JAIRRR01. The sequence goes on from JAIRYB010000167.1 coordinate 2,879, forward strand.
GCCGGTGGCCCGTCTCATTATCCTCCAGGCCGACCAGCCCCGCGTCCCCCATTTCAAGATCAGCCGGATCGCTCAGCCTGATAGCGATTACATCGTGATCCGCGCACAGGGCGGCCATTTCCCGTTCCCAGTCTACGCACATAAAGTCGGAAATAACCGCCACGAGCGAGCGGGGCGAATTCCGCCTGAAATGCCGGGCCCGGAGAAGCCGCGCGGTCCCTTCAAGCGCCTTCCCCAGGCCGCTCCCCTTGCCCTCAGGCCGCGCGTCAAGGGCGGCGCTCAGTACGGCCATAATATGGGACCGCCCCTTGCCCGCCCTGAAAACCCGCGTAACGTCCTCCGAAAAAAATACCGCCCCGACCCGCTGCCCCGTCCTTTCCGCGGAAAAGGCCAGAAGCGCCGCCGCCAGCACCCCCTGTTCGTAGCGGCTCAATGCCTGGGAACCTGTGTGCATGGAAGCGGAACAGTCCAGCACAAGGCAGAGCAAAATTTCCCGCTCCTCGCGGTAGAGTTTTACATAGGGCGTTCCAAAGCGGGCGCTCACATTCCAGTCAATCCTGCGTACATCGTCCCCGGCCTCGTAGCGCCTCACCTCGTCGAATTCCATCCCCTGGCCCCGGAAAACCGAGGTAAATTCCCCGGCCAAAAGATCCTCCGCCATCTCCTTCGCGATCAGGGGAAAAGTGCTGATCTTCCGCAGCAAATCGCGCTTATCCATCACGGGACCGGGACCAGGGAAAGGATACGGCCGATTACCGCGTCCGCATCCAGCCCGTCCGCGTCCGCCTCGTAAGACATCACGATCCGGTGGCGCAGGACCGGGAAAGCCGCGTTTTTCACGTCGGAGGGCGTCACATAATCGCGGCCCTCGAACAGGGCGCTGATACGGGCGCAGCGGTAAAGCGCGATAGAAGCCCGCGGCGACGCCCCGAAAGCGATGTAGCGGTAAAGCCCGGACGAGGCCCCATGCCCCGGCGCGGAATTTCCCGCGGCGGCCGCCCCTCCGGCCCCCCTTGAAGCGGCCGCGGGCCTGGTTGCGGCAATCAGCGAGACAAGGTAGGAAGTGATCCGCGGATCAACGCGGACTGTTTCCGACACCGCCCGCAGCCGCGCCAGCGCGCCGGCCCCCAAAACAGGGGAAAGGGCCGGGCCTGTCCGGTACGCGCGGCTTTCCCCCGCCGGCGGGCCCGCGTTGGACTCCACGATGCGTATCTCCTCGTCCGGAGCGGGGTAGCGCACCAGGAGTTTTACAAGGAACCGGTCCAGCTGCGCCTCGGGCAGGGCGTAGGTCCCCTCATGTTCAATAGGATTCTCCGTCGCGAGCACCAGGAAAGGATCGGGCAGCGGGTAAGTCCCCTCGCCGATAGTAACCTGCCCCTCCTCCATAGCCTCAAGCAGCGCCGACTGCACCTTGGCCGGCGCCCGGTTAATCTCGTCGGCCAGAATCACATTCGCGAACACCGGCCCCCGCCTGACCGAAAATTTCCCCGTCCCCTGGTCCCAAACCAGAGTCCCCGTAATATCCGCCGGGAGCAGGTCCGGCGTAAACTGGATACGCTTAAACTCAAGCGCCGTAATTTCCGCCAGCGCCTTTACCGCCAGAGTCTTCGCAAGCCCCGGCACCCCCTCAAGCAGAATATGCCCCCCCGCGATAAGGGCCAAAAGCAGGCCGTCGATCATCTCCGCCTGCCCCACAACCCGCCTGCCCAGTTCCGCCCTGGCCCCGGCGATCAGGCCCGCCGCCCCTTCAATCCCGCTGTCATTCATACAGTAATTCTAGCGGAAAAGGGGGCCTCAGGGAAAGTAAAGAACGGCTGTTTGCGGCAATTTGCCATTCCGGGCGGAATCCGGGCGCATCCCCGCCTCCGGCGGGGACCGGGCTATCCGGGGCTCCGCGTACCCGCTCCGGCCTCCTCGGACCGCCCCTCCGGCCGGTCCTACGGTGGCGCGCTCCGCGCCCCCTCCTATCCCTTGCGCTGCTGGAAATCCGCCTCCATGCGGATTTCCAGCTTTGAGTTTTGCTCCGCAAAACTCATGAAATTGTTGCGGCCGGCATCCTGCCGGGCCCGGCTGCGCCGGAAAGCGGCATCCATGCCGTTTTCAGTGCTTTAAGTTTTGCCCCGCAAAACTCAAGGAATTGTTGCAGCCGGCGTCCTGCCGGCCCGGTACCGCCGGACAGCCGTGGTTACAGCGGCATCCGTGCCGCCGCCCTTCGGGCGCAATCGGCGTCCGTGCCGTTTTTAGTGCTTTGAGTTTTGCTTTGCAAAAACTCACGGATCCGCCGCAGCCGGCATCCTGCCGGCCCGGAATTGGCTATTGCGCATACGCGCGCCGCTTGATTTTTAGGCCTTCTTGTTTTATTGTTACTGGACACGGCTTGCCGGAGGCGTACCGCCGGCAGGCCGTTCCGAAAAAACCAAGGAGGTTCCCCATGGCCAAATACGAATGGGATGACAGTCTTCTTACAGGGCAGCCGGCCATTGACACACAGCACAAAGAACTTTTCAAAGCGGTAAACGATCTGTTGGAAACAGCCGAAGCGGACAAGGGCGGAGATGCTATAAAAAAGAGCCTGGATTTCCTTACCGACTATACAATCAAACACTTCTTCGATGAACAGCAGATCCAGCAAAAGTACGGCTACCCGGACTACCAAAACCATGTAAAGTACCACGAGGAGTTCAAGGCTACGGTCCGGGATATGTCCCACCAGCTCATCCTCAAGGGAAGTTCCAAAGCCCTGGTGGACGAGCTCTGCAAGAAATTCGGCGACTGGCTGGTGAACCACATCGAAATACAGGACAAAAAACTCGCTGACTATATCCGGAAAAAAAGCTGATCCGGTCATATTAGCAAGGCGCCTTTTCAATTACCCGAATATAAACGTTCCGGGGCCGGGGCAGGGCTTTGCCTGAGGCCGGAGGTTTTTCTTGCAAAAACGTCTTTTTTCGTAAAAAAAGTCAAAAAGCCGGTAAAAACTTGCATTGGCCGCCCCGGAAGCCTAAAATTAAAGTATGGATGCAAGAGGGTTTTCCGGCAGAGGCAGGCCCCCCATAGGCGCCGGGCTGTTTTACCCCGATAGCAAATTTGCAATAGAAGACCAGCTTAAATCTTTTGGTTTGAAAAACAGTACAGGAGGAAACGCCCTGGCGATCATCTCGCCCCAGGGGGCATGGGATATATCCGGGGCAGTCGCGGGGGCCGCGTTTGCCGCCGCCGCGGGAAGGACAAGGGGAAATTTTTCTAAAACAGCGGTACAAACGGTAGTCCTGTTAGGGGGCATTCACGAATACGGCATAACAGGAATCTTCCTCTCTGAATCGGACTACTTCGAAACACCGCTTGGAGAGATCCCGGTCGATTCGGAGTTTGGTTCGGAACTCGCTTCGTGCAGCACTCTTTTTATGATCAACGACATTCCGCATCTGAGCGAACACACCATCGAGGTACAACTCCCCTTTATCAAATACTGTTTTCCCGGCGCGTCAATAGTCCCGGTACTCATGGGGGCGGGCCCCGGCGCTTCCCTCTCTATCCTGGTTTCGGGCCTTGCCCAGGCCCTAAAGATCGTCTTCGAATCCCGGCTTGATTCAACGCTGTTTGTAGTTTCGGCAAATGTATCAAACTACGACGACGAAAATACCGCCCTCTCCGGAGCGGAGGCCTGTGTCAGAATGCTGACCGAAAAAAGGGGGAAGGATTTTCTGCGGGCGGTTGAGCGGGGGGAAATCAATTCCTGCGGAAGCCCCTCGGCGGCGGCTCTTTTGGAAAGCGGGCTTCTGGAGGGCAGGAAGGGCAGCCTGATCCCCTGTTCCCTGGTTAAAATACGGGGGGAAGACAATAAAACCGTCTATTACGGCGGTATCTTTTTCGAATAGGCCGTATACTGTAACCCTGCGGAAACACCGGCCCCCGGATTTGCCTCTCCAAAAGCGCCTATACCCCGCCCGCGATTTTCCGTTGAAGTAAGGCGGGAGATGCATTAGTATTTACAGCGTAGCGTCTATTCGGAATTCCGAAAAATACCCGGGAGGTTATACCGATGAGTTCTTTTGATCCGAAGGCTTTAAGCGAGTTTGCCCGTTATTACGGGTTTCACTATGATATTAGCGATCCCGCCGTTCTGGTGCGGGACATACTTGCCGATATGGACCGGGGCCTAAAGGGGCAAAAGTCCGTCCTGCCCATGATTCCCTCTTATATCAGCCCGGCGGCGGCAATGCCCCCCGGAAAGCGGGTTATAGCCCTGGACGCGGGCGGCACCAACCTGAGGGCCTCCCTGGTACACTTTGCCGAAGACGGGGCAACCGTCACCGAAGGGACCAACAAGGTACCCATGCCGGGTACCCAGGGCAGGGTCAGCGCGGAACAGTTTTTCAATCAAATTGCCGACCTTACCGCCCCCCTGTTCGAAGGGGCGAAGAAAATAGAGGGAGTCGGATTCTGTTTTTCCTACCCCATGGAAATTACCAAAGAATCCGACGGAATACCCCTTCAGTTCAGCAAGGAAGTTGACGCGCGGGAAGTAATCGGGAAAAAAATAGGGGAGGGCCTTAAAGACGCGCTGGCGCGCCGCGGGATCAAGGCCCCGGAAAGGATGGTGCTGCTCAACGACACGGTTTCCACGCTGCTTTCGGGGCTGGTCCTTATTCCGGCGGACGGCGGAACCCGCGCAGGGGAAGACAGGTACGGCGTGGAAGCGGGTCCCGTGATCGGCCTTATTCTGGGGACCGGGTTCAACACCGCCTATCCGGAAAAGAGCATCCCAAAGATAGGTTTTGAATCCGAGACAAACCCCCAGATAGTGGTCTGCGAAACGGGGAATTTTAACCCCCGTTACCTGGGCCCCCTGGACCGGGAATACGACTCGACCACAAAAAACCCGGGTACCTATACCCAGGAAAAAGCTTCCTCGGGCGCCTATCTGGGGCCGCTTACCCTGCACGTACTCAAACAGGCGATAAACGAAGGGCTGCTCAAATTCAGAAGATCGGCGGAATTACTGTCGTGGCCGACCTTGCAGACCAAGGACCTTAACAGTTTTATGCACGCCCCCCTTGCCATGGAAGGCCCTTTGGGAGAGCTTTTCGGGAACGACGAACGGGACGCGATAGCGTCGCTGTCCTACCTTGCGTCGATCATCACCAAACGGGGCGCGCTGTTTTCCGCAGCCGTGGTGGCGGCCATGGTAGAACGCATTGGCGCGGGATACGATCCCCTTGTGCCGGTCAGGATTGCCGTTGAGGGAACCACCTATGTTGTCTACAGGGGGATGAGGGAAACGCTGGAAGCGAATCTCCATATAATGCTGAACCGGAAAGGCCCCCGCGCCTACGTAATTTCCCCGGTGGAACAGGCTTCGCTGCTGGGCGCGGCGGTAGCGGCGCTGTCGGCCTAGTAAACCATGCAGAGACAGGCACGTTGTTATACGGTAAAACGGCTGGCTCTAATTCTGACAGGTTCGGCGATCTTCGCTTTTAACCTCAATACCTTTGTACATGCCGGTTCGCTTATTCCCGGCGGTTTTACCGGGCTTGCCCTGCTTGTCAAGGACTGTTTTCTCCGTTTCACGGGCCTCAGTATACCGTTCAGTATTATCAATTATTCCTTTAACGCCGTTCCCGCAATTATTAGTTTTAAGTTTATCGGGAAAAAGTTTACCCTCTATTCCTGCCTGATGATTGTGGTGAGCAGCCTGCTTACCGACTTTATGCCTTCCATGTTTATCGAATTTATCCAGCTTCACGATACCCTGCTCGCGGCGGTTTTCGGCGGTATACTGAACGCCTTCGCCATAAGCCTGTGCCTGTTCGCCGATGCCACAAGCGGCGGTACGGATTTTATCGCCGTCTTTTTTGCCGAGAAGTACCGCAAGGATACCTGGAATTATATTTTTGCCGGAAACTGCGTAATCCTCGCGGCAGCGGGTTTTCTCTTTACCCTGGACAAAGCGCTCTACTCCATCATTTTTCAATTTACCACTACGCTATCGCTGAATTCCTTTTACCGGGGTTACCAGCAGAAGACCCTGTTCATCATCACCAATAAACCCAATGAGATTTGCGCCCTGATCTACAAAGAAAGCGGCCATGGGGTAACCGCCTTTGACGGAACCGGCCTTTACACAAAGGCGGAGCGGAAAATGCTCTATTCCGTTGTCTCCGCCGGCGAGGCCGGCAGGCTGGTGGCCGGCATCAAGAAAATCGATCCGGAATCTTTTATCAATGTACTAAAAACCGAATCCATTACCGGGAACTTTTACATAAAGCCGAGAGATTAAAAGAACCCCGCGGCAAGGCGCGAGGTTCTTTCTTCATACAGCGGAAATTCCTTTAGGGGTCAATCTCGCCTTTCACGATACGGATTCCTTTGCTGGTACCCATGCGCACCGCGCCGGCTTTGAGCATCTCGTCACAGATCCTGCGGTCATTGATGCCGGTGGAAGCTTTTACCCGGATACCTTCGCCTACAACCTGCTTCATCAGCCGTACATCGTCCGCCGTAGCGCCGCCGCTGCCGAACCCGGTGGATGTTTTTACAAAATCCGCTCCGGCAAGTTTGGCCAGAGCGCAGGCCGCAACCTTTTCCCCGTCCGTAAGGGCGCTGGTTTCGATAATGGTTTTAACAATAGCGTAGGGGTGGCAGGCATTCACCACGGCCAGGATATCGTTGTACACAACATCGTACTCCCTGTCTTTCAGGGCGCCGATATTGATGACCATATCAATTTCTTCGGCCCCGTTCTTAATGGCTTCGGTACTTTCCGCAGCCTTGATAAAGGAAGTACTGGCGCCCAGGGGGAATCCGACTACGGAGCAGGTCTTTACCCCGCTGCCCTTGAGCTGGGAAGCCACGTAGGCTACGTTAGCCGGGTTCACGCAAACGCTGGCAAAATGGTACTGCCTCGCCTCGTCGCAGAATTTCTTCAGGGTGGCCTTTACGGTCTCAGGCTTAAGTACCGTATGATCGATGTATTGCCCGTAATCAGCGCCATCACCCGTCTTGATCGCGGCGGGCGCGGCATCCGGGGAATCTTTCCCGGCCGGCGCGCTTCCCGCTTTTTCCAGCACGCTTTTTGTTACCTCGCTGATAATCGCGTTAATATCCATACATTCCCCCTTAGTGCATTTCCCGTCCGCCGGAAATATTGATCGCCTGCCCGGTACAGTAGTCTCCGGAAACCGTAAGAAAAAACACATATTCTACTACGTCATCAATATCGGTCAGCCGCCCCAGCGGGACCTTGGCGGTAAATTTTTTGACAACCTCGTCCCGGGGAAGTTTCAGGTTCTCGATATACCCCCTGCTCACATTGCCCCACACGCCGGTAGCGTCGGTAATGCCCGGACAGATACAGTTGATGTTTATCTTGTTTCCGGCGTATTCATAGGCCAAAGCCTGAGTCAGGGCGATAATGGCCCCCTTTGCCGATGAATAAGGCGCCATAAGCGAGGAACCGGTCTTTCCGCTCTTCGAGGAAAAATTGATGATCTTCCCCTCTCCCCCTTTGACCATGCTGGGCAGGGCGCCCTGTATGCACCAGGCGGTGCCGTACACATTTACCCTGAACATTTTTTCAAATTCGGCTTCGGTGTTGTCAAGGAAAGGACGCTGATCCACTACGCCGGCGTTGTTCACCAGGCAAAAAATATTCCCCAGTTCGGCCGCGATCCGCTCAAAGAGTTCCAGCACGGCGGCACGTTTGGTAATGTCAATAACATAGGCCCTGGCGGAATAACCCGCGTCCGCAAGGCCCTTCGCGCTGTCCCGGACTTCCGGTACAATGTCCAGAAGCACGACACTGGCGCCCGCCTCGGCATACTTTTTCGCGATTCCGAAACCGATGCTCTTTGCCGCGCCGGTAACCACGCACACCTTGTCTTTTAATCTTTCACTGCTTAAACCCATGATTCATTACTCCTCCTGTAAAATATAAAGCTCTTTTTAATAGATTCACTGTTATAAAAGAGCTTGGGCATTCGCGCGTTTT
>JAIRYB010000101.1 GCA_031267955.1 Spirochaetaceae bacterium
AACCGCGGGTTTCCGGGAAGCCCTGATCCGCGCTGAAAACTAATCCGCCTCCGGGAAAGGGGAAAAACCGCAGCGTCAAGCCTTCCCTGAAACCATTCCAGGCAGAAGGGGAAAGGCAGCGTAAAGAATTTAACCTCAGTGAATCTTCGCCTTAACCGCCCCAGAACCTGTCGCAAACTTTTACACCGATAACTTTGATTGGAAGACCGGGTCCATACTCCGGAGCCTGTCCCTTAATCTTCTTCTTCCCCTTGTGTCCGCGAACCTCTGGTTCGACGTATTCGTTGCGGTTAAAAATCTTCGCCGATTACAAGGGAAAGCCGGCTGGTATCCACGGACCCCGCGAACTCCTGTTTCCGGCTCCCTGGTTTGCCCGGAGGATCGTCTTTTCCTGTCCGTACTACCCAAAGAAGGCGGGCCGGGAGAAAATGGGAAGGCAAGCTGATATTGGTCGCGAGCTTTGTGCGGTAGTATAAAAAAGCCTGGCGGCAAGGCCCGAATGAACGGCGGGCGCACATAAAAAACCACCGCTGAAGGCGGTGGCCGTGTAATCCGTGACGGTATTAACTGCTTAGCTATTCAGCAATGCCGCAATGTCCGCGCGGTTCCAGCGGCGGGCAATGTCCGCCGGGCTTTCAGACGCGATGTTCCTGCTGTTCTTGTCCGCCCCCAGTTCTATAAGCAGGCTGACCAGATCGCCGCTTCCGGTCTGGGCGGCATAGTGGAGGATCGTGTTGCCCGCCGAATCCTGGCTGTCTATGGCCCTCCCGGAAAACAACGCCCTCAAAGTAGCCGATCCTCCGGCAAGGGCAATCCCGGCCGGGGTTTTACCGTCGCCCGCCATGGAAAAAGGATTTGAGCCGTTGTCGGCCAGCAGCTTTGCCGTTTCCCAGCTGCCAAGGTCAATCGCCACGCGCAGGGGAATGCGCCCCTCAAAATCAACCGCGGAAATTCTCGCGCCCTGATCCAGAATAGTTTTAACTATATCCAGGGAGGCCCTGTTTAAAATGGCTATGTGCAGGGGCGAATAACCGTTATCGTCGGATGCGTAAATCCTGTCTTTGGTGAGCAGCGTTGATACCATGCGGGGCGAAATATCCAGCGCGAGGGTAAAGGGAGTTTTGCCCATGGTGTTTTTTGCGTGGATTGAAACGCCGAATGAAAGCAGCATGGTTACAAGATCGCTCCGTTCCATGGAGACCGCAAAATGGAGCGGCGTGTCGCCGCGGCTGTTCCGGACCATTGTGTCGGCGCCCAAATTCGCCAGCCTCTCAACCGTCGCCGGGGGGCCGGCCAATACCGCGTCCATGAAGGGGGTATTTCCCTCGTTGTCGCGTTCTTCCAGGTCGGCGCCGGCGTTGATTAGGATGGCTTCCACATCCAGAATACCCAGGCGTACCGCGTCGTGGAGCGGGGTTTTCCCGGTCAGCGCGTGGGTATTAATATCGATCCCGCTTGCGCACAAGGCCCGCGCGCTTTCCACGGCGTTCCACCTGACCGAAGCGTGAAGCGCGCTATTCCCCAGGCTGTCCCGCCAATTAATCGAAGCCTTTGACTGGATCAGCGCCCGTATTGTGGAGGGGGAATCAACTTTTACCGCCGCGAAGAGCGGTGTCTCCCCTGTCGCGTTGGCAGCGTCAGGGTTGGCGCCTTTCTGTACCAGATAGGGAATATGGGAATCAAGCCGCCATTGCGCCACGTAATGGAGCACGCTGTTTCCCAGGCTGTCGCGGGTTTCAAGGGTCGCGGCGTTGAACATCCACTCCCGTATACCCCCCGGCAAATAAAAGCTGAGGTATATCGGGCTTTCACTGCGGCCATTGGGCGCGAAGATATCGGCCCCCCGGGACAGGAGCAGTTCGCCGCTCTCCCTGTAATTAAGCCGTACCGCCAGGTGGAGGCTGGTATCCCCTTCCTTGTTCCGCGCGTTTATCAAAGCCCGCCTGTCAAGAATATGCCGGATGATTTTTTCGTCGGCATTTTCCTTTACCGCGATATGGAGGGCGGTGTTTCCCCCGCTGTCGCTTTGAAGCACGGATTCTTCCGTGAGCATCGCTTCCAGCGCGGGCATTTTGTCTTTCAGCGCTTTTTCAAACGGCGTAACGCCGTAATTGTCCGCGGCGAAAATATCGGATTTGTATTTGATCAAAAGCGGGAAATAAACGCCACGGTTTTTTTCTACAGCGAGGTACAGGGGCGTTTTTCCGGCGATATTGTGAATCGAAACATCGGCGCCGCCTTCGAGCAGGGCCTTCATAACATCTGTGCTGCTGTTAAGGGTAATGACAATATGCAGGGGCGAATCGCCGTGCTCGTCCCGCAGATTGGGGTTGGCCCCGCTAGCAAGAAGCAGCATCACGGCCTCCCTCTGGACCTGCTGCGGGATTGCGATGTGAAGCACCGAATTGCCTTTAGCGTCCTGGATGTTGGCATTGGCGCCTCTTGATATGAGTATTTTCATCACATCCGTATGGCCCGCGCGGGCCGCCTCGTGCAGGGCCGTAGTACCGGCAGTGTTTTTCGCGTTGGTATCCGCGTTTTTGTTGAGTAGATGGGTGACAATGGCGATGTTCCCGTCCTGGGAGGCGTAGTGCAGCGGGGTAAAACCGTCGGCGGAACGGATATCGTAGTTATAGTTCCGCACGGCGGGGGCGAAATAACTGTACGCCGGTTCGGTCGAGGTCCCTCCCGCCAGGATAATCATCTCTCCGGCTTCCGCGTATTTGCTCGCGTCCTTATGCGACAGCGCCAGGTCCAGCGCGGTCTTTTCGGAATTGTCCCTCTTGTTTACCGGGGCCCCGGCGGCCAGAATTATCCTGACGTTTTCGGTGTCGCCCGCGTCGGCCGCCATGTGCAGTATGGTCCTTCCGTTTTTGCCGGTGGATTGTACCGAAGCGGGGCTCAGTATGGCCTTTAAAAAATCCCCCCCTGCGCCCAGGGCGTAAGAAGTTACCGCGCCGCCGCCGGGTATTACCTGGTGGATATCCGCGCCTCCGTTTACCAGGACCTCGGCAAGCCCGCTGTCCGTGTTTTCCGCGGCTATACCCAGGGGCGTTTTTCCGCTGTCGTCCGCCGTGTCAACCTCGGCTCCCAGAGAGATAAAGAAGGCCGCAAGATCGCTGTCGCCCAGTTCTGCCGCGGCGTGGAGCGGAGTCCTGCCCCGGCTGTCCCTGGCGTTGATATTAACCCTGCCCAGGAAAAGATCCCTGGCTTTCCCGGTTTCCCCGTGATCCAGGAGGGCCCAGACATCGTCTTCCTCCGCTTCCGCCGGGGCAGGCGCGGGTTCACCGGCGCATCCCCCAGCAGCGAGGAAAATTATACCGATGCCGAAAAAAACAACATAAAACCGAATTTTAAGATACCACATACCATGATTTTCGACAAAACAGGCCGGGGAAGTTAGGGAAAAAGGGCGGTGCGGGGGCGAAAGCCGTTATACCTTCGGGATAATCCGGGTAAGCAGCATTGTCACCCTGGCCGCGTTTTCGGCAAAGACCTTCGCTATCGCCTCCCAGGTAACCGGCTCCTCGTCGTTTTTCCAGGAATCGTAATCGGTACTCATGGCCGCCGCCGCGTAGGGAATGCCCGACTCGACGGCCAGGATAGTTTCCGTAGCGACGGACATATTGATGATGTCGGCGCCCCAGGCGCGGAACATGCGGGATTCGGCGCGGGTGGAAAAACGGGGCCCTTCGATAGTGATCACCGTCCCATGGCCGTGGTAACGGCAGCCAAGGCTTTTGCATTCACCGATGAGGAGTTCCCTGAGGCGGCCGTCGTAGGGGTCCGCCATTGCCGTATGGACGGGGCTATGCGGCTCAAACGATTCGTGGTAAGTCATCTTCCGCTGTTTGGTAAAGTCGATAAACTGATCGATGATCACCAGATCGCCGCGGCGAATCTCCTCGCGCAGTGATCCTACAGCCGTAGTAGCGATAATATGCGTACAGCCCGCGGCTTTAAGGGCGGCGATATTGGCCCGGTAATTTACCTGGGACGGCGGGATAGTGTGTTCGCGTCCGTGCCGGGCCAGAAGCACCACTTCCGCGCCGCCTATGGTCCCCCGCTTCAGCGGGGACGAAGGTTCCCCGTAAGGGGTATCCTGTTTTTCGTCTCTGGGACCGGAAAGGATATCCGGGTTGTCCAGGCCGCTTCCCCCAATAATACCGATAACCGCCATAACAGGCCTCCTGATTGTGTTTTCCTAATTGTATTTATGACAGAGTCCCAGTACCAGATCCAGGGCTTCTTTTACCGATTCGCCGTAGGCGATTACGCCCTCGTCGTGCCCCGCCATGACAATCAGGCCCCGGGATCGCCCCTGCTCTTTTACGCAGGCGATAATGGCCCGCGCCATTTCCGGCGTTCCGTAAGGCGCGTCCGCGGGCGTGCGGGGATAGCCGTCCCGGAGCATGGCGTCGAAAATTTTCCGGCTGTGGATATGAATCACGGATAGGGCGGAAGGGCAGGCAAGGTAGACCGCGCCGTGCGACATGGATTCCGCCGACGCCTTGACCGGCCCGCGGCTGGACACCCTGTTTTTTTCAATATCAAAGGCGCTCACCACGCAGTACCCGTCCGGGCCCAGCGCCCGCCTGCCCCCGGTGGCGGTCCCGCTGATAAGGAATTCCCCGTTATTCATCCTGACGCTCGTGTTGCCGAATCCGACTCCGTTGGGGAGCGCCCCGACCAGGCCAAGGTCGTAAAGGCCTGTCCGCCCCTCATCAAGCTCCTTCCAGCCGGGGACTCCCGCCGCTACAGCCGCCGCCGGGGTATGTTCCGCAGTGTATTTGACGTATCCTTCTTTTGCAGATTCATTCATGGCTATGCTCCGGGTAGAGTTTTAGTATTCCCTGTTCAGACGCTTCGGCGACTCCCCGTTCGGTAATAAGGCCGGTGATGTAACGCGCGGGGGTAACGTCGAAGCCCCAGTTCCGGGCAGGGGTGCTGTCCGGGCATATCAGGACGGTTTCCATACAGCCGTCCGCGGTTTTTCCCGCCATATACCGCACCTCCGCCGGATCCCGCTCCTCAATGGGGATCTCCCGCAGGCCGTCGCGCATTTTAAAATCAAAGGTGGACGAGGGCAGGGCGATATAAAAAGGAACCCCGTTTTCTTTTGCCGCCAGCGCCTTCAGGTAAGTGCCGATCTTGTTCGCCGCGTCGCCCCGGCGCGTCACCCGGTCCGCGCCCGTAATGACAAGGTCAACCATGTTGTGCTGCATCAAATGGCCCCCGGCATTGTCCGGGATAAGATCATGGGGAACCCCGTGACAGCCCAGTTCCCAGGCCGTAAGAGATGCCCCCTGATTCCGCGGGCGGGTTTCGTCTACCCAGACATGGACGGCAATCCCCGCGTCAAAGGCCGCGTATACCGGCGAAAGGGCCGAGCCGTAATCCACAAAGGCAAGCCAGCCCGCGTTGCAGTGGGTAAGGATATTCACCGCCTCGCCATTTTTCCGCTCCGCAAGCGCCCTGATAATTTCAAGCCCGCAAAGCCCGATACTTCTGCACGATTCCGCGTCCCCGTCCGCTATAGCTTCCGCCGCGCGGCGCGCTTCCCCGATCTTCTGCGCCCGCGTTCCGGGCCGGTCCAGAAGAGCGGCAAGCATGGCGTCCGCCGCCCAGGCCAGATTGCTCGCCGTAGGCCGGGTATTTTTCAAAATTTCCGCCGCTTTTAAAAGATCCGCGTCAAAAGAAGCTTCTCCGGCCTCCCGGGCCGCGAGGTACATGCCGTAGGCCGCCGCCGCCCCGATAAGCCCCGCGCCCCTTACGTACATATCTTTAATAGCCCTGCGTACATCCTCCACAGTGCGGAGATCGAGCAGCTCAAACCTGTGGGGCAGGGCTCTCTGGTCAATTATCCGCACCGCGGCCCGGTCCGGCCCCTCGAGCCAGATAGTCCTGTACCGCCTGCCGTTCACATTCATAATTCCTGAGTATAAGCCGTAGCGTTTTTTGAATCAAGTTTCCCTGAGGGCAAAGAACAAGGACAGGCGCTCATGAATTTTTGCCCTGTTTTTCGAGCGCATTTTATCAGTTTATTGTGGGATTTTTCAAAAAATTCCTATAAAAAAGCCTTGCATTCTTTTTATTTTCTGTATAGAATAAAATAGCTTACAAATATGAACTACCGTGCGGGATCTTTGATCCGGCGAGCTTATTCGTTGTTTGAATAAATATTATTAAACCGATCTTATCAAGATCGCCCATAAATATGGATCAGTTTGAACTTGGGAGGGGAAAAACTGAAACGCATCTATCCGGCTTTCGCGGTTTTATACGCCGCAGCCATTTTATTCACAGGTATATCCCGGTTATCCGCGCAGGAGCAGGGCCAGCCTCTTGATGGGGCGGGCGGAATTCTGCCTTCTGAAACCCCTTCTCTATCCGAAACAGCCGCTGCGCTGCCCGGGGACGGCGTTGCTGCCGGTCCCGCCGGCGGCGGGGCCGGGGATGCCGCGCAGTCCGGGACTGCCGCCGCCCGCCCTGCCGAGGCTGAAATTGTCCTGGGCGAAGCCTTTCCCGAGGGCGAGTCCGCGAACGGCGCGATAGCGGGAAACCGGCTTTTCGCGGTTATACGCATGGTCCTCGTCCTTGCCCTGGCCGCCGCGGCGGTCTACGGGGTGGTGTTCTTTTTGCGCCGTTCCGCCCGGCCGCAAAACGAGCGGAATTCCCGGCTTAAGATCCTCACCGGCGCGCATCTCGGTTCCAACCGCTATGTATACGTGGTAAATGTGGGAACCAGGGCCTGGCTTGTGGGGGCAGGGGAGGGCGGCGTTTCCCTTATCTCCGAAGTAACCGATCAGGAAGCAATCGACGCCATGGTCCTGGAAGAATCCAAACGGGGCGCCGAGCTTGCCGCGTCCCGTTTCGCGGATTTCAGGGCCATGCTTGCCCGTTTTACAGCCCGGCCTTCGTCCGGAATGGCGGGCGGAACACGGGGCTCCGACGCCCCGCCCAAGGCCGGCGCCTCGCCGTTTTCAGCCCAGACCCTGCGCAAACAGCGCGAAAGACTCAAGGGGCTTTAGATGAGGCGCGCCGGAATCTTTTTCAGGGTACTGATCCCGCTTTTTTTCTTTGCGCCGCTGCTTCCGCTTTCAGCCCAAAACTACCCCTTTCCCGCGGTTTCCACCGAAGGCACCATGGATATACCGACGCCCCAGCCCGATCCGGTGATACCTTTCATCGATCTGACGGTACGGAATCCTGAATCCGGGCAGGAAGTAGCCTTTTCCGTACAATTGCTGCTGCTTGTCACGGTCCTTTCCCTGGCCCCGAGCATCATCATCCTGATGACCAGCTTTCTCAGAATCTCCATAGTCCTTGACTTTATCAAGCGGGCGCTGTCCTTGCAGCAGGTCCCCCCGAACCAGGTGATCCTGGGAATATCGCTTTTCCTGACAATTTTTATCATGTGGCCTACCTTCCAGACGATTTACGATAGTTCCTTTAAGCCCCTGGCTGACGGGGAAATTTCGGCGGAGGCCGCTTACCGGGAGGCCGAAGGGCCGCTGCGCCTGTTCATGTACCGGCAGATGCAGTCCAATCCCGGAAATATCCGGCTTTTCATGGCAATGAGGGGGCTCGACAAGCCCGACACCCTGGCGGATGTGCCGACCTACGTGCTTATCCCCGCGTTTATACTGAACGAGCTTACGGTCGCCTTCAAAATAGGGATACTGCTCTTTATCCCTTTCATCGTGATCGACATGGTGGTGGCGAGCGCCCTCATGTCTATGGGTATGATCATGCTGCCCCCGGTGATGATCTCCATGCCCTTCAAGCTCATCCTCTTTATCCTGGTGGACGGCTGGGGGCTTTTGACGGACCAGCTTGTCCGTTCTTTTATATGAGCGGTTTATATGCGGGAGGGAATAGTTGAGTATCGGTGATGTGACAAGCCTCCTGCGGGACGGCATATTGGAAGTGCTTTTGCTGGCCGCTCCCCTTCTGGTATCCGCGCTGGTTGTGGGGCTGGTAGTGGCGATTTTTCAGGCTACCACTTCGATCCAGGAGCAGACCCTGACCTTTGTGCCGAAGGTTATCGCGATACTTCTGGTGCTGGGTTTCCTGGGGGGCTGGATGTTTTCCTCCCTGGGGGACTATACAGTACAGTTATTCAAAATGATTCCGGCTATGGCCCGGTAGCTCGGCCCGGAGGTTGTAGTGGAAAGCAATATTATCGGGGAGCTGCTGGGCGCGGCGCCGGTGTTTTTGCTGATCGCGGTACGCGCGCTTGCCATGATAGAAACAGCGCCCCTGCTCTCCTCCGAATCGATTCCCCAGGTTGCGAAAATTTCCCTCGCGGGATTTGCCGCCTATTCGGCGTTTCCCACAGCTCTTGCCGCGGACTGGGACACGGGCTACTTCAGCCTGGCCTTTGTATTCCTTATCGCCGGGGAGGCCATCATCGGTATTATTTTGGGATTCTACCTTACCATTATCTTTTCCGCGTTTTCAACCGCCGGGCAGTTTTTCTCTTTGCAGATGGGCTTTGGCGCTTCCGAAACCTTTGATCCCCTGTCGCAGGTGGAAAACCCGCTCATGGGCCAGTACCTGAATCTTGTGGCCATGCTGGTATTTTTGGTGATGGGCGGTTTTCGGGAACTCTTTCTCGGCGGGTTCTGGCGCTCTATAGAAAGCATCAATATTCTGAATTTAACCGCGGGCCGGGAAGCGGCGGTAAAACTGCTCCTTACCGGCCTTTCCCGGCTTTTCCTGGACGCTATCATCATCAGTATGCCCATTCTGGGAACCCTGTTCCTCACCTCCCTTACTACGGGCCTTATTTCAAAAGCAGCGCCCCAGATCAACATACTTTCAGAGGGGTTCCCCATCTCCATTACGGTGGCCTTCCTCCTTATTGCCGCGACCATGCCCTTCATGGTGGAGGCGTTCGGCCGGGTAATCGACGCGGGCTGGCGGGCTATAGAAACGCTGTACGCCGACCTTGGCGGCAGAATCCAGGGGGCGGCCTTATGAAGGCCCTTTGTTTTCCGGCTTGCGCCCGGCCCCCTGCCGGCGGACGGGCTTTCCCTGAACACCCGCGCGCGGGCGAATTCCGGGCCGCCTTAAACCTTGACCTCCAGTGGTTCGCCGCGGAAGACGAGGGCCGTACCGAGGAGCCGTCCGAGTACAAGATGCGGAAGGCCCGGGAAGAGGGGCGTGTCGCGAAGAGCCAGGAACTTGTCGGGGCTTTGGTGCTGCTGCTCCCGGCGCTCGCGATACTTGTTCTGGCGCCCTCTATGCTCAGGACCTGCGTGGAAATGATACGTTTCTACTTTCTCCGGGCCGTGGAACTGGACCCGGTTAAAGACAGGATAGTTATGGAAGCGTTTCTGAATTACTTCGTACGCCTGGTGCTGCCCATTGTGGCGGTCGCCATGGCCGCCGCCATTTTCGCGAATCTAGTGCAGACAGGTTTCCTCTTTACGGCAAAACCGCTCGTCCCCAACTTTTCAAAAATTGTACCCCGCTTCGGGCAGTATCTGCAACGGACCCTGTTTTCCGTGGACGGGCTTTTTAACTTTTTCAAGAATATGGTCAAGATGGCCATTATAGGCGGCGTGGCGTTTCTGCTGATCCGTTCCCGCATAGAGGAGCTTGCCAATCTCCAGCGCATAAATTTCTGGACCGGCGTAACGCTGGTGGCTTCGCTCGCGATACGGCTTCTGATTATCTGCGCGCTGCTGCTGCTCGCGCTTTCCATACCGGACTATATGTTCCAGCGCTGGCGCTACCGGGAATCCTTAAAGATGAGCCGGGAAGAGGTAAAGGAAGAGCGGAAGATGTACGAAGGGGATCCCCAGATACGCAACCGTATACGGCAGCGGATGCGGGAACTTATGTCGAAAAACATGATCGCCAATGTGCCGAAGGCGGATGTGGTTGTAACGAACCCGACCCATTTCGCCGTGGCCCTGGAGTATGACCGGGAAACCATGCCCGCCCCCCGGGTAAGCGCCAAGGGGCAGGACGAGATGGCCCGGCGTATCAGGGAAATCGCCCGGGAATACGAGGTGCCTATTGTGGAAAATAAGCCCCTGGCCCGGGCTTTGTACGCGGAAACCGAAGTGGGGGACATCATTCCCGCCGCGTATTACGAGGTAGTTGCCATGGTTTTAGGCAAGGTAATGGCCCTGAACGAAAAACGCCGCAAGATGAGCGCGTAAGGAGAAATAAATTATGGCCGATGTCGCCCGGCCCGGCGGGACTCCGGTATCCAGCACACTAGCCTCTATATTCGGCAGCCAGAGGGATATGATCATCGCCTTTATGGTGGTGATGGTAGTAATCATGCTGATAATCCCCCTCCCCACCGTGCTTCTGGATTTGCTCATGGCCATGAACCTGGTCCTGTCCCTGCTCATACTCCTCATTGTAATGTACACGAAGAAGCCTACTGACTTTAGCAGTTTTCCTACCCTGCTTCTGGTGGTTACCGTGTTCGGCCTGGCCCTCAATGTTTCCTCGACCCGGCTTATCCTTACCAAGGGCGAAGATTTTGACGGCAGGATGATCCGGGCCTTCGCGACTTTTGTCGTCGGTTCGGGCGGCACCGACGGCCTTGTAGTGGGGCTTATCATCTTCATCGTGATACTTGCGGTACAGTTACTGGTCATCACCAAGGGGTCCACCCGTATCGCCGAAGTGGCGGCCCGTTTCGCCCTGGACGCCATGCCGGTAAAACAGATGGCCATTGAAACCGAGTACAATTCCGGGGCCATTACCGAAGAGGAATCCCAGGCAAAGAAAATAGAACTCCAGCGGGAGCTGGATTTTTACGGCAATATGGACGGTTCCAGCAAATTTGTGTCCGGAAACGTAAAGGCCGGTATATTCATCACTGTTATCAATATTTTGGGCGGGATCATCGTGGGCGTTTCGATACACGGCGAGCCTATCACCCGGGCCCTGGGGACCTATATCTCGTTTACCATAGGCGACGGCCTCCTCTCCCAGTTTCCGGCCCTGCTTGTGTCCACCGCCACCGGCATCCTCGTAAGCCGCAGCGGCGGGAGCGGCACCCTTGGCGAGGAAATCGCCGGCCAGTTCTCCAGGGACGAGCGGATATTCTGGATAGGCGCGGTGGTGCTGGGCGGCTTCGCCCTGCTTCCGGGCTTTCCCTGGTACGTACTCATCCCCATGGCGGGGCTGCTGGCGTTCACTGCCTTCCGGATTCACCGCTCGAAAAAGAAAGAGCTGCGCTACGCCGATGCCGCGGCCAGGGAAAACGCGAAAAAAGCCCGGGAAGAAAGCGCGGAAATGTCGCCCGTGGTCCCCCTTGATCCGCTTTCCCTTGAATTGGGCTACGGCCTCATTCCCCTGGTGGACAGGGATAAAGGCGCGGAACTGCTGGAACGAATAACTTCGATACGCCGGGAGTCCGCCCTGGATCTGGGCCTGGTAATCCCCAGGATACGCATCATCGACAATATACGGCTTGAGCCTTCGGAGTACTGTTTCAAGATCAGGGGCGTTGACGTGGGCCGGGGGAAGATACGCATAGGCTACTATCTCTGCATCAACCCGGGCGGCGTTACCGAAGAAATTTCCGGCGAAAAAACGAGGGACCCCGCTTTCGGCCTCCCGGCGGTGTGGATAGGCGAGGACAGGCGGGACGAGGCGGAACGGGCCGGGTATACTGTTGTCGATCCTTCGTCAATAATCGTCACGCACCTTACGGAGATTATCAAACGCTGCGCGGCGGAAATTCTGGGCCGCCAGGATACCCAGGGCATCCTGGATACCCTGAAGAAGGAATACCCGGCAGTTGTCGAGGAAGCGCAGAAACACTTAAGCCTTGGGGAGATACAGAAGGTGCTTCAGTCCCTGCTTAAGGAACGGGTATCCATACGCAACATGGTTGCCATTCTGGAGGCGCTGGCCGATTACGGCCCCATTACCAAGGACGTGGGCTTCCTGACCGAGAAGGCCAGGCAGGCGCTCGCGCGCCAGCTCTGCCTGCAATATTCGGGCGATGACCGGGTGCTGCGGGTACTCACCCTGGAACAGTCACTGGAACAGAAGATAGTCGAAAGCCGGGTGGAAACTTCGTCGGGGGTAATCTCCGCCCTGGACCCGGCTCTGCGGAAGGCCTGGATCAAGGCGCTCTCCCGGTCCGTGGCGGCCATGCATGAACAGGGCTGGACCCCCGTAGTACTTACCAGCGCGCAGGCCCGGTATTTGGTAAAATATTCTACGGAACGGGAGCTTCCCGAATTGGTTGTGCTGTCGGTTCCGGAAATCGTAAACGATATTACTGTGGAAGCCGTAGGGGAAATACGTATAGAAAGCTGAAGGAGAATAGGATAAAATGGACTATTTTACGGAACAAGCGCCGTCCTATGCCCAATGTTTGGAAAAGATCCGTTCCAAATACGGGGACAGCGCGAAGGTGATGATCAAGAAAACCGTGCCGGTAAAAGGCGGTTTTCTCAATCTCTTTTCCAGGGAATGGGTGGAAATGACCGGGATTGTTAGCAGTAGCCAGGCCAAATATAATTTTACCGCCCAAACGGCGCCGCGGAAGCCGATGGATCTTAATTCCGCGGAACTGGACGAAGAGAAGAAAAAACTTATCGCGGCGGCGGGTAAAAGCGATCCTACTTTGCAGATGCTTCTGAGCGAAATGCGGACTATCAAGGAAAAGATCGATTCCGTCTCTGTTTCCGCCGGTTCCGGGCCGGTTCCGTCTTCCCAGGATCACCCTACCTTAACCAGAATAGAGAATTTGCTTAACCAAAACGATTTTACCCCGCGCTACCGGGCCGGCATCATGGACAGGGTGCGCCGGGAATTTTCCCTGGAGGCCCTGGAAGATTTTAAAGCTGTGGAAGAAAAGGCAGTCGAATGGATCGGGGAAAGCATACTGATCTACAAGGAGGATCAGTACCAGGCCAGGCCGCGGATAGTAGTGCTGGTGGGGCCTACCGGGGTGGGGAAGACCACCACGATCGCGAAACTCGCGGCCGCGTATATGCTGGGCGAGATAGGGAAGCGGCCCCTTTCGGTACGGATGATCACCATTGACAATTTCCGTATCGGCGCGGAACAGCAGATTGAACGTTACGGCCAGATCATGGGGATCCCTGTGGAGAGCGCCGAAAATTACCGGGAGCTCAAGGAAGTTATCGCGTTCAATTCGGAGAATGTCGATCTTATTCTGATCGATACCATCGGCAAGAGTCCCCGTTCCTCGGTGGAGCTCGCCGAAATGAAGGAACTTCTCGACGCCTGCGGATCGCGGGCCGAATTCCACCTGGCCCTGCCGGCCACCACCAAATCAAGCGATCTTACTGAAATTCTGAAACAGTACGAGCCTTTTGGGTACAGGTCCGTGATTATCACCAAGATGGACGAAACGATACGGCTGGGCAATGTAATCAGCGCCCTGTCGGATAAAGGTAAATGCGTTTCCTATATCACCGAAGGCCAGCAGGTACCCAAGGATATACAGAAGGCGGAGGTAATGCGTTTCCTTGTTAATCTGGAAGGCTTTACGGTAGACCGGATGAAATTCGAGTCGGTTTTTCCGGGCGATGAATCCGAACTTATTCGATGGAGACAATGATGGGAGACCAGGCGGAAAAACTGCGGGAAATGATGCGGATAAAAAACGGAGACTCCCGGGAATCACAGGCCGGCGCGGGTTTTGAATCCCGGAAACGGAAGCCCGGCCCGCCGGGCAAGGCCCCCAATGAAAAGCAGCCCAGGGAAGGGAAAAAAACCCGGATCATTACCATTACAAGCGGGAAGGGCGGGGTGGGGAAAACCAATGTTTCCGTCAACATGGCCTTGGCCTATGCCCGCATAGGGAAAAAAGTAGTGGTTATGGACGCCGACCTGGGGCTGGCCAATGTAAATGTGATTCTCAACATGATCCCCAAGTTCAATCTTTACCATGTTATACGCAAGCAAAAAACCATGCGGGAAATTATGGTAGATACCGAATACGGCATCTCCATTGTTGCCGGGGCTTCCGGTTTTTCCAAGATAGCCAACCTCAGCGAGGAGGAGCGGCAGAATTTTATTGATGAGCTGGACACCCTTTCCAACGCGGATATCATCATCATCGACACCTCGGCGGGCGTTTCAAGCAATGTGCTCGATTTTATCGCAGCCGCCGACGACGCGGTAATAATAACCACTCCGGAGCCGACGGCCATTACCGACGCGTACGGAATCATCAAGATCATCGCGACGGAAATCGACAACCTCAATATGGGCCTTAAGCTGGTGGTGAACCGGGCCAAATCCGTGGCGGAGGCGAAAAAGGTGGCGGACCGCATGACCACTATCGCGGGGCAGTTTTTAAACCTCAAAGTAGAATATCTGGGTTTTATTTACGATGATACTACGGTGTCCCACGCGGTCCTCAGGCAGAAACCTTTCATGGTTATCGATCCCGGATGCAAGGCGTCGCAGTGTGTCCAGCATATAGTCGGCCGCATGGAAAAGAGCGATGTCAAGGATACGGGCGGGTTCGGCAATATGTTCAAGCGGATGTTCAGCCGCGGCGAATTCTAAAGGCCGGTTATGAATTCCAAAATAGGCGGTATCGCCGCGGCATTCGGTTTTGTTCTTTCCCTGGCCATCGGCCTCATTTCAGGGACCGGTGTCTTTGCCGTTATGCGGGCCCTGGTCTTTGCCGCTTTTTTCTTTGTCCTTGCCAATATACTCATCATTATAGCCCGCCGGTTTCTTCCGGACCTTCTTGAATTCTCTCCGGAACCGAACGGCGATCCCCGCCCCGGGTCCAGGGTAAATATTGTCGAAGAAGACGGGGCCGCGTCTATGCTCGGGGGCGAGGCGGGCCTTGAAAACCTGGACTCCGGGCAGGGCGGCGGTCTTCTGGCGGAGCCTGATCTGAGCAGCGAGCGTTTTTCCTACGGCGGCGATTCAGGGGCTTTCGGCGAGACGCCCCCGGATTTGGGCGGGGATTCCGGTTTCAGCGGAACGCCCTTCCCCGATTCCGGAAATTTGGCCGGCCCGGGCGAAAATCCGCCTGCCGGTATATCCTCCCCAGGCCCGGCTCTGGACCAGAGAGACAAAAATAGTTATAATAGAAAAGGAGATGTATCCGATTCAGAAGCCGGGGCGGGGGCCCCGTTTGCGGGCGGGGCAGGGCTTTCGCCGCCGGCGCCGCGCGGGGAAGCGGCTCTTCCCGGGGACAGTTCTTCCATGGACGTTTTGCCGGATTTTGAGGCCATGTCCCATGCTTTTCTGGCGTCGGCCAGGGAGGCCGAAACAGGCGAAGCCGGGGATGGGACAGCCGGCCAGACCGACGATGTGTTCCAGCTTTCGGTTACCGGCCAGTCGCCGGATCCCTCTTCGCAGTATTATACGGGCAATAAGCCTGTCGAGATGGAGGGGGATTTTCCGCCCAAGCAATTAGCGCAGGCTATACAGACCGTATTAAAACGTGATGAACAGTGAATTTTCCTACCCCGGCGCGGCGGGACGGAAAATACCGCTGGACAAAGGAATGAGTATGGCGAAGATCCTCGGGAGCAATCAGAGGGATTGTCCCCCGGAGCAAAAGACAGAAGAGGAACTCTGGATCAATTACCGCCAGAACAGGGATCCGAAGATTCGGGAGAACTTTGTAAAACAGTACGCCCCCCTGGTCAAGTACGTGGCCGGGAAGGTCGCGGTGGGTATGCCCCACAATGTTGAATTCGACGACCTGGTGGGGTTCGGGGTCTTCGGCCTTTTAGACGCGATTGACAAGTTTGACCCCGACAAAGGGGTAAAATTCAAAACCTACGCGGTAACCCGGATCCGCGGGGCGATCTTTGACGAGCTCCGTTCGATAGACTGGGTGCCCCGTTCTGTCAGGCAAAAGACCCGCGAGGTGGAGGAGGCCATCGGCGCTCTGGAAGCCCAGCTTGGCCGTACCGCCACGGATCAGGAGATTGCCGGCTCCCTTGGAATGGGCGAGGAAGAATTCGCCAAGACCATGATGAAGATCTCGGCCACTTCCATTCTGTCCCTGAACGATGTCTGGTTTTCCGGGGACGATAACGACAAGGTTACTATTGAGGCCAGCATTGAATCCCCCTCAAGCCTGAATCCGGATATTATTGTCGAAAAAGAAGAGATCCGCCGGGTCATCATCGGCGCTATCAACGAACTGCCCGATAAGGAAAAGAAAATTCTTATCCTGTACTATTACGAGGATTTAACCCTGAAAGAGATAGGCCAGGTGCTGGATGTAACAGAATCCAGGGTTTCCCAGCTTCATACCAAGGCCATACTCCGCCTCAGGGGAAAACTTACCAATATCCGTAAGGGAATCATATAAATCCTCGAAGTTTCATGTTCGATACGGGGACACAGCCGCTATGATCGATTTTGTCCAGCTTCAGCAGAGAATAAAGGAACGCCTGGGGCAGGACAGGTCTATCCACCTGATTGAAGCCGAAGGCCCCACGATAGAAGCCGCTGTCGCAGAAGCTGCCGTGCTTCTGGACATTTCGGTAAGGAATGTAGAATACGAAGTAACCGAGCGGGGTTCGCCGGGTTTCCTGGGTACCGGCAGGAAAAACTGGAAGATCCGCGCCTATGAACGGGCCCCCGGCGAGGCCGAAGAAGATGCCGGCGGGGACGAATTCGAGGAATTCGACATGGAAGTCAAACCCGCTGTATCCGATAAGAACGGCGAGGTTTTTGTCCAGCTTACTATTGACGGGGCGATGCTGAAAGTTACCCCCCCGGCGGGCAGGGGCAAACGGGCCACCGACGCCCAGGCCATGATGGCCCTGGACCACCGCAATGTCCGGGAAATTGACGGAGCGCTGGTGAAAACCGTGGTCCGGGAGGCCGACGGCGAATATGTGCGGATAGGCGCCTTTGACCACAATATCGCGAACGATGCCGTTGCCCGTCTGGAAATTACCGAAAACAACATGAAGGCCCTGCTTACCGTAAAATCCCCCGGCCCCGGGGGTTATGACCTTGCTTACGATTATTATACCAGCCTGTTAACGCAAAACCGGGTGTATTTCGGGATAAGGGAAGACTTTCTCAGGGGCTTTGCGGATCGCCCGTCTTACCGGGAAACCGTTGTCGCCGCGGAAGGATTAAAACCTGTTAACGGCAGGGATGCCTATATCCAGTACGATTTTGAAACCGATCAGAAGAAGGTAAAGATAAAGGAAGGGGCCAACGGAAGGGTCGATTTTAAAAACCTGAACATCATCCAGAATGTGGTGGAAGGCCAGCCCCTGGCAAGGAAAGTACCCGCGGAAAAGGGTGTGCCGGGGAAAAATCTCATAGGCGAGACGCTTCCCGCCACCAACGGGCGGGATATCCCCATGCCCGCGGGCAAAAACGTCAAGGTCGGCGGGGACGGCGATGTGATGATCGCCGGGGCAAGCGGCCAGGTGGTGATGGTAGGGGACCGGATCAATGTAGAACCGGTTTATTATGTAAAAGGCAACGTGAATCTCGCAACCGGCAATATCGACTTCCTGGGTTCCGTGCTTATCAGCGGGAATGTGGAGGACGGGTTCTCGGTCAAGGCCGCCGGAAATATCGAGATTCACGGTACTGTGGAAAAGGCCGACCTGCAGGCCCTGGGGGATATCATGGTCTATCAGGGAATAACCGGCAAAGGGACAGCCTGTATCAGGGCGGGGCGTTCCATCTGGGCGCGCTTTATAGAAAACACCATAGTACAGGCCGGGAACATGGTAGTCGTTTCCGACGGCATTGTGAATTCCCAGGTTGACGCGTTTCACCGCATCGTGATCAAAGGAAAGCGGGCCAATATTGTCGGCGGCCACCTCAGGGCGACCGATGAGATCAGCGCCAACAGCATAGGGAGCGCCACTTCCGGTACCGAGACTATCTGCGAGGCGGGCTATGACCTCAAGGCAAAGCTGAAGCATGACGATCTGGCCGTAAAGAGGGCCGCCGTACAGGACGAGCTAATCGGGATTCAGCGCGCCCTCCAGACCCTTATCAATATCAAAAAACAGCGCAAAGCCCTGCCCGACGAGAAAGAAGCCGAAATGAAGGAGATGATAGGGAAGCGCCAGTCCCTGATGAATGCCGTCCGGGAACTGGATACGGATATACAAAAACTCAAAAAACTTTTGGAAGCCGGCCCCTGCAATGGGAAAATCTCCGCCGCGGCCCAGGTATTCCCCGGCGTCAGGATTGTCATACGGGATATGAAAGAAGATGTCCGTACCGATTATAAAGCGGTGACTTTTGTTTTGGAAGACGGCCTTATCCGGGTAGTCAATTACGAAGAACCCGACGGAGAAGGATTGGTGATGCCCGATGGCAATTCAGCCAATTGACCTGCAAACCCTGTTTACCCAGATCGACAAGGTGGGGAAGGATCAGTCCGTCCACCGGGAAGGCGCGCAGCTCCAGGCTTCGCTTGTGAACGCCAGGGCGGAGCGGCTTGAGGTGGAGCGGGATCATTCGGTAAACGAAGCGCAGGATACGGGCCAGGGCGGCGCCGAGCGCGTCAAAGACCGGCAGGGCCGGCGGCAAAACCAGCGGCAGGGCGGGAAGGAAGCCCCGGCCGGGGACGAGGCGCCCCAGGGCGGGGAAGGGGAGGACCCGCGCGTTATCCGGGATCCCTGCCTGGGGCAGCATCTCGATGTAAGCGGCTAGTTTACCGTATGAATTCCCTGGTTCTTTCCGCCGGCAGCCTTATCCTGAGCGGCTTTACCTTTGTCTTTTTCCTGGCTTACCTGAAACGCCGTACCGGCCGGGACCGCATTCTTACCGAACTTCTCGCGGATCTCCGGGAAGAGGCGGCAAAAATTGAAAGGGATATCAACGCCGCTACCGACCGGGACGTAACCCTGGTCGAAGACCGGGTTAAAACCCTCCGCGCCCTGCTTGAAGACGCGGACCGCCGCATAGCCGTATATGTCAGGGAATTTGAACGCCGCCGGTCCCAGGAAGAAACATTTGCCGCCCTGGACAGGGAAAAGCCTGTAAACGCCGCAAACACCCGGCTTCCGGCAGGCAGCGCTTCCCGCGCGCCCGGCGGCCCGGACATGGCGCCCGCTGTCCCTGCCGCCGAATCCGCGGCGTCCGGCCATGACGGCGCGGAAACCCCGGTCTACCTTCCCTCCGAACTGTTCCGCCCGGCCGCCGCGCCTATCCCGCCTGCGGAGGCTGTCCCCGCCGTGCCCGAACCGGCCGCCGCCTATGGAAAACGCGTAACCCGTTCCGCAAAGCCCCTGGCGCCCAAGCCCCTGCCCTTTGCCGAGCGGGTCGCCGAACTGTACCGGGCCGGCTTTTCCTCAAGCCTCATCGCCTCCAGGCTGGGCGCCACCGTCACCGAAGTGGAGCTTGCCATCGCCCTGGCCGGGCGGAGCGGCCGTTAGCCGTGGCCTATAGCTGGAATCTCAGGCCAAGGCTGGCGCCGAAAACCTTGTGAAGAGGATCCGCCATACCGGTCAGGTCTATTTTTACCGCCATAATATTAAACGCAAAGCCGCCGAAAACCCGGAATCCCAAACCGGATGTTTTTATTTCCGAAGAGAGTTCTTTTTGCGCTTCATATTTAATCCCCGTAAGGCCCTCGGTTTCAAGCAAGTGAATAGTTTTAGCATACTCACCTTGGCTGGCTACCTTCCCCTTTACCGCGAACCCCGCGCTTGTCCAGGCGTAATTCGCGCCCAGGCCAAGATAGGGGGTTATGAATAACAGTTTTTTCGAAATCTGCGCTTTCAATTCCAGGGTAGTGCTTTGCCAGGTAAAATCCCCCCGGCTATTCTCAATATCTATTTTTATGGTATCTAAACCAAACACCTGATCCGGCAAGTCGGCGCCAATCCCGCCCGTAAGATGGTACGCCCCAAAACCCACGGACAGGCCGGGAATTAGCCCCTTGTCCTCCAGAATTCCGTAACGGAAATCGCCCCCTATCTGGAAATAATTAAGCTCGGTCCCCCCGCCCAGATCAAGGGATGGGAGATACCCCGCTTTGAACCCTATATCAAAGGGGATGCCGAAGCCCCCCAGCCGCAGCTCCCCCGTATAGGCCGGCAGCGGGATAAGATCGTTCAGGGACGCCGGAAGCATGACGCTGAAATACCCAAGCAAGTCATGGACAGCGTCGGCGTTGACCGTTGTGAATCCCGCCGAGGCGCCTACGCCGAAATGGGGCGGCTTGCCTATCAGTTTCCCTATATAGGCGTCGGACCAGTTGAGCCCCAGCGAAGAATTCAGCGGCAGGGCCTCGGCCATAGCCTGTGCGAAATTTTTGGTCCCGTCATAGATCTGATTCACGGTGGCATTCTGGGCGAAAACCGGCCCAGTGGCGCAAAAAACCAAAATAAGGATAATAATTGAGAGAATTTTTATTTTCATGTTTTACAGTATATTCTTCCCTGCCCGAAAATCAATTAATCGCGCAAATTCAGGGATTTCCGAATATGGCCAAAGGCCTATTGACATTTTTTTTATTTCAGGCTTGAATGTTCCTAAGCCACCTTAGCTCAGTTGGTAGAGCAAAGGACTGAAAATCCTTGTGTCTAGAGTTCGATTCTCTGAGGTGGCATAAAAAACGTTCGTAAACCGGACGTTTTTTCTTTAGACAGGGTATCGTTTCCCGGATTGGCGGAGGATTGTATGTCTCTATAATTTCCTATAATTTCACTATGAATATCGAAAAAACAGAA
>JAIRYB010000110.1 GCA_031267955.1 Spirochaetaceae bacterium
AAAACCTTTGTTTCGGTGGTGGCGAACCCCATGGGGAATCCTATGGCCGTGCAGACGGGAATCTCCTTGCCGTACTTTTCCGCGGCCCGCTTTACATACGAAGGCGGTATGCAGACCGAGGCGGTCCTGTACTTTACCGCTTCCCTGCAAAGTTCTTCAATCTGTTCCCAGCTCGACGCTGCCTTGAGCAAGGTAAGGTCAACTTTGCCCAAAATCTGTTTTTTCTTGTCCTCTGTCATAGAAACCTCAAGTTTAATATGGATGGCCCCAGGGCCGTGCCGCTGGCTTAATGGTAGAATAAATACCGTAAAGATTCAATGTAACCAGGGCGCAGCCGGTATCCGTGCCGGTCCGGCGCTCCGGGGCCGCGTCCCGCGCGGAATTAACTTCTTGTTAAACTACGGATTTTAGCGCAGCGCCGCCTTCAGGATAACAGGGTTATGATCCGAGTAGCGGAACTGCGCGTCTTCGGTCCTGACATCGATAATTTCCACATTGGGCGAAACCAGGAAGCCGTCGATCGCGTAGAGCTGGGAATCCCCGTAGTCTCCCGAATAAGGCTTGTTGAGGAGCCGGCTCGTAGGTACCAGGGGATCAAAGGCGAAACGCCAGAGCGGTTCAAGATCGGAGGGGGAAAGGACTCCGGGCTTAAAGTAGGCGGTGTCTTTCAGCGCGTACAGTTCTTCGTCGATATCCGGAAAATTCTGGTTAAAGTCGCCTCCGGCGATAACATAATTACCCTGCCGGTATTCCCGGTATAATAATTCCATTAATTCCCTGGTCTGGGCTTCCCGCCCGCCGCCGTCGTCATAGGCTTCCAGGTGGAGGTTGACCAGCACCAGATCCGCCCCCGCGCCTTCCACCGGGATACGTTCCACAAGAAGGCAGCGTTTGAGATTCGCGATCCGAACCGGCCATTTGAAAGGCACTGTAAGGGCGAAACGTTCCGCCCCGGCGGCGGCAAAGCGGCTCATGGTAAGCAGCCCCGAATCGACCGGCCCGATAAACCGGGGGACCGGAAAGGGGACAAAGACGCAGCGGAAATTCGGCGCGAAAGCGGCGGTCCCGCCGAAACTCCCGGCAAGCGCCTCAGCCTGGTTGACATAATAGGAACGGTAGGACCTCCGGTCCGCCTCCTGGATCAGGACCGCGTCCGCCCCGGCATCCGCAATATAATCCCGGATCCCCGCCAGGTTCGCTTTTACATAGCTGTCCGTCTCCGGCCTTACGCGCTTCCCCCCGTCCATAAAGAAATCCTGTTCCGCGTCCAGCGACGCGTAACCGATATTCCAGGTGACGACGGTCAGCGTTTCCCCCTGCGCCGGCTTTAAGCCGCCGTTCTGGCTGATAAAAACAGCCGCTTCGGTTTTTTCCGGGCGGTATTCGGCAACAGTCAGAAAGGCGATGAACAGGACCGGCAGGGCCACGATTGCGCCGGCAATGATACACAGTGTTTTTAGCGTTTTTTTCATCCAGGAACCCTCCGGCTCATTATTAAAGTTTATTATCGAAGTTTAACGCCGTCAATGTCAATCTCGCAGAGCTCCGTACCGCCGGGTAAATCCGCTAACTATTTTTTTCTTTTTGCCGATACTGTAGTTATGAAAAGGATAATAGCGCTTTTTATTACGGGGTTGGCCCTTGCGGTTTTTTGCGCGGCTCAGACGGATTCCTCTAATTATGGAATTTTCCGGCAAGAGGGGATTGCTTCCTGGTATGGCCAGGAATTTGCGGGGCGTCCGACGGCTTCAGGAGAGATATTTAACCCCAGCCAGTTTACGGCGGCTCATCCAACTCTGCCTTTTGGTACTCTGCTGAAGGTAACAAATAGGCACAACAATAGGTCTGTAACAGTACGGGTGAATGATCGGGGGCCTTTTGTATCTTCCCGTATTATTGACGTTTCCCGTGCCGCGGCCGAACAGCTTGATATCGTCGCTACAGGCACGGCGCCTGTCCTGGTGGAAAGCCTGACCCAGATAGCCCTTCCTTCTCCCGCGCCCGGTACTGTCCCTCTGCCAAACCCGGATACGGAACCCCTGCCCGCTTCCCCTGAAATCCCTGTTTATGACAGGGGGCTGGACGGCTCTGCGTTTGTAACCCTGGACGACCCCCCGCAGAACCGGCCCGCCGATCGCAATATTCCGGAACCCCAGGTTTATCCGAATTCGGCTTTTCCCCCGGTGGTGGCGTCCCCGTCCAATTCCCCGGCATATCAGGGCGCTCCCGCGGCGGACGGGACGCCGCAGGTTTCCCGGCAGCTCGCCGAGCCGGCTTATACGGCTCCCGCCGCGCCGATCTATTATCCGTTGGAGACAGCTCCTTCTTCGGCATCAACAGCGCAGAACACGCCGGCGCCTTCAATGCAGGACGGATCGGCGTTTATTTCGTCACCCAGGGCCGAACAAATTCCCCTGCCGCCCGCAATTATCAAACCGGCCATTCCCCCGGCGGGTGACGGAAAAAGCTACCGTATTCAGGTTGGGTCCTTCAAGGTCCCCAGGAATGCCGCCGACGCGTTTGAAAGGCTCAGGCAGGCGGGGCTTAATCCGGCCTATGAAAGGGCGGGGGAATTTTACCGGGTGGTGATTTCGCAGGTCCGCTCCGACGACGTGCAAATGATAGCGGGCAAGCTGGGAACCGCGGGTTTCCGGGAAGCCCTGATCCGCGCTGAAAACTAATCCGCCTCCGGGAAAGGGGAAGAACTGCGGTGTCAAGCCATTCCCTGAAAGCATTCCAGGCAGAAGGGGAAAGGCGGCGTAAAGAATTTAACCGTAGTGAATCTTCGCCTTGGCCGCCCCAACACCTGCCGCAAACCTTTATACCGATAACTTTGATTGGAAGACCGGGTCCATAC
>JAIRYB010000113.1 GCA_031267955.1 Spirochaetaceae bacterium
GCTGAATCGGCGCTTCTAACGCCCATCCTTTCCGAGCTGGCCAGTACCGGCAGTGATACCGGAGGCTATGCGCCTGAGATTGCGGGGCCGGAAGATTTATCGGCTCTGGGTATTGATGCGGAGTGGCAGTAAGCGGGACGAGAAGGGATACGCCTCCCTTGGGCGTTTTTGGAAAGCGGCGGCCCGGATAATTACTGATTGCCTAATTAACCGATTTACGGCGCTCGGCAATGCCGGTAAGATCGCGGAACAAAAAGGGATCGCCGTTGTCCAGGACAACCTTGCCCGCAAATGTGCCGAATACCTGCCGGCGGTTAAGTGAATGGAAAAGCATGCGATTCCGCTCAACACGTTCCTGGAAAGGGACAAAGGTCATTTCCAGCCGCTTGTCGCCGCCGGAAAAACGCCAGGGTTTCATCCAGTCGGCCGGAGTCAGGTGAAAGGTAATCTGATCCAGTTTGTGTATTTTGCCGTTCAGGAAAAAGGCGTTGTCCGTACCGAGGCTTGAGTCGGCCCCGCTGTACCCCACGCTGAAACCGACCCGATCATCCCCGGCATAACCGCAGGCCGAAGCCCACCACCGCACATCGGAAGGGGGGCGGCTCCCCCGGCTCCATTCCAGAATTCCCCAGCCCTTGCCCTGGGAAAAAACGATCTCCGAGATGCCGAACTGTATCACCCCTTCGGTACAGAAGCAGGGGGATCTTCGGGCAAGGATAAAGGCGGTTTTCTGGCGCGCCCAGGGCATATGGGTCACCAAAGATTCCGCGCCGGGAAGGGGGGTAAGTACCAGCTCCCCCCGGAGGTAGCGATGATGCCCGAATTTGGGGAAGTCGAACCGGATAATCCGGATACCGCCGCCCATAACCGTAAATTCCAGGAAAAACTTTTTCCGCTGGATGCGCACGGACCCTTCTTCGCTTGAATCAGGCAAATTGAGCGAGCCCAGCGAGAAGGGGAAATTGTAGTACTGGGTGGATCGTTTTTTGTCTTTCAGGGAAATTACCGAAACGCCCACATAACCCAGATACCCGTCGTCGAGTACCTGCATGGTAAGCATGTGCGTAGGAGAGAAAACGATATACCGGTCGGAGGCGGTGGTCCGCCGGGCGGGGGTCCTGAGCAGCGGCGCCGTATAGCTGAACACCGGCGAGCGCGCCCAGCCGAAATTTACCGGGCGGCCGGAATCGTCCAGTACCGAAAGCGGCGCGCTGATCTCGATCTGCGGCATAAATGTCCCGCCGTCAGGGGATTCTGGGGTTGATGATGCACGCCACGATGAGCGACACTACCCCAATCCCCAGGGGGATATACCCGTAATTGGCGGCCATTTCCGCCGAGGGGCCGCTGCTGTATGTTCCGTATAGATTCGCACCCAGGCCGATGCCGCTCAGTACCGTGCCGGCAATAAGGAACGCGTTCTTCAAAACCAGCCTTTTGCGCGCGCCCGGAAGGGGCGGGGCCTCTCCGCCGGCAGCCTGGCGGCGTTCCACCGCAAGGGCGGCGCTTTCGCTGTCGATAACGGGGAATATTATGTAACGTTCCTCGCCGTTTTCGTTCATCACAAGACGGGAACCCTGGCTGGGCAGCGCGGTGCCGGGGGCGGCCTCCGGTGATTCCCCGGCAAAGGGCATGCTTTCCCAGAAATAGAGGATCGAGGGGTCCAGCGGCTTCCGCTCAATCACCGAGCGGGTACTTCCTGCCTCAATAGCCACCCGTTCGTATTCGCTAACAGTAAAAGTGGTAGTACCGTTGGTCCCGGAGAGGAGGATATCCGTAGAGCCCCGAAAGCTGTACACCTGAAGCCGCATACTGCCATTCCTGCCCTTTTCGATGAGCGATTCGCCGGGGTGAATCATATAGTCCAGATTAAAATCCCCGCCGGAAACATCCATCACGGCGTTCCCCGCCTTTACCTTCAGGTTCCCGCCCCCGAAATCCGACAGCGCGGCGGACACTACCCGCATCTGCCCGTAGAGGAGCTCCAGCGTCGCCTCTCCGCCCGCATAGGAATAAAACCTCAAGGTCGAACCTTCGGCGAGCTTGACAAGCGGGCTGGGCGCCCCTTCCTGCTCCGTATATTCGTCTGCGGTTGCCCAGCCTCCGGGGAGAAGCTGCAATTCCGCGGAACTTTCCCTTCCGGTCATAACAACATCCCCGGGGGAAAGCCCGGCGCCGGGAAAATCATACTCCGAGTAAACCTGCCCCTGGCCCGCAATGGTCAGCGTGATCTCGTCGCCCTCAACATAGTAGAGCCGGAGCACCGCCGCTTCCTGGGCGCGCAAACAAAAGGGAAGCGCAAGCAGAACGGCAATAAGCAAGTTCTTTCTTTTTTTCATAATGCCTACTATACCATGAAAACCAGACAGGGGCAAGAAGACGCATTGCGCCATAATTTTTCCAAGTGAAAAGGGGGCTGTGCGCCAAAATAAAAATCTAGCCCAAATTAAACTGGTCTTACCTGAAAACAAGGGAGACCACATGGGGTTAGACATGAAAGACAAGAAAAAGGTCTGCGGGGAGATTTCCCGGCGGTACCAAAAGGCAGACAAAAAGGGCCGGGGGAAACTCCTGGACGAGTACACGGCGACCCTCGGCTATAACCGGGACTATCTCGCCCATATCCTGTCAAACTGGGGTAAAACCCTGTATGTCAGGGCGGGGGGCAAAACGGTTAAAATCATCGCCG
>JAIRYB010000204.1 GCA_031267955.1 Spirochaetaceae bacterium
AAAAATTCGCCCCTCGAAGTTGTCGGCTGGGACGAGGCTATCGGCTTTGTGGCGGACAATTTTAAAAAGATAAAAGAAAAGTGGGGGCCGGGCGCGTTCCTGGCCGCCGCCTCCGCGCGGGGGCCGGGCAACGAAGCGGGATATATAACCCAGAAGTTTGCCCGCGCGGTGATGGGAACGAACAATATCGACCACTGCGCCCGTATCTGCCACGCGGCGTCCGTTGCCGGCTCGCGGCAGACTATAGGCGAAGGCGCGATGTCGCTTTCCATCCCCGAAATCGAGGACGCCGAGGTTATTTTCAATATCGGCTACAACGCGGCTGCCTCCCACCCCATTGTCGCGCGGCGCATTGTCCGGGCAAAGGAGAAGGGCTGCTGCATTATCTGCGCCGACCCGCGTATCACCGAAACCGCCCGTATCGCCGATCTGCACCTGCAGCTGAAGGGCGGCACCAATGTGGCGCTTGTAAACGCGCTCGCGAACGTGATCATCAGCGAGGGCCTGGCGGACAGGGAATTTGTCAGGGAGCACACAAAGGGGTTTGACGAATTCTGGGCCGTTGTCAAGGATTACACGCCGGAATACGCGGCGGGCATCACAGGGCTTCAGGCAGAGGACATACGGTTTACCGCGCGGAAGTACGCGGGTTCCAAACATTCGGTGATCCTGTGGGGCATGGGCATAACGCAATTCTCGCAGGGCGTCGAGGCGGTTAAGTGCCTATGCAGTATCGCGATGCTTACCGGCAACTTCGGGCATTATGCCTGCGGCACGGGCCCGGTGCGCGGCCAGAACAACGTGCAGGGTACCTGCGACATGGGCGATCTTCCCGATGTATATCCGGGCTACCAGAATGTCGGCGACCCTGAAACCAGGGCCAAGTTCGAGAAAGCCTGGGGCGTGAAGCTCGACGACAAGCCGGGCATACAGCTTACCCGCGTGCCGGAATTTGTCCAGCACCAAAGCGACAGCGCGAAACGCCTCCACGCGTACTATATTACGGGCGAAGATCCCGGCCAGTCGGACCCCGATCTTGAGGAAATGCGGGAGTCGCTTGCCATGCTGGATTTTGTCGTGGTGCAGGATATCTTCTGGAATAAGACCTGCGAACACGCAGACGCGATACTGCCAGCTACCGCCTGGGGCGAGCATGAAGGGGTTTACACCAGTTCCGACCGCGGCTTCCAGCGCTTCCGCAAGGTCCTGGAGCCGGAGGGCAATGTCAAGACGGACTGGGAAATTACCTGCCTTATCGCGACGGCGATGGGCTACAAGATGCACTACAACAACACGGAAGAAATCTGGAACGAGATGATAGACCTCTGCCCGAAATTCAAGGGCGCGACCTACGAAAAGATAGAGCGGCAGGGCAGCGTGCAGTGGCCCTGCTGGGACAAGGGGCCGGAAGACAAGGGCACCATGTTCCTGCACGCGGGCGGCAAATTTGCCACGCCGGACGGCATCGGCATCCTGAAAACTTCGCCCTACCATCCGCCGTCCGAGGTCGAGAACGACGAATTCCCGCTGACTCTCTGCACGGTGCGCGAAGTCGGCCATTATTCGGTACGCACAATGACGGGCAACTGCCGCCTGCTCCGCAGCCTTGAGGACGAGCCGGGCTGGGTGGAACTGTCCCCCGGCCAGGCGGAACAGCTCGGCGTAAAAGAAGGCGACATTGTAAAGATCATTTCGAAACGCGGGTTTGCGTATACCCGCGCAAAACCG
Source organism: Spirochaetaceae bacterium (assembly GCA_031267955.1). Classification (GTDB taxonomy): domain Bacteria; phylum Spirochaetota; class Spirochaetia; order Treponematales; family Breznakiellaceae; genus JAIRRR01. The sequence goes on from JAIRYB010000204.1 coordinate 1,729, forward strand.
ACCGCCCGTGTAAAGACCGGCGCCGTGTACATGACCTACCAGTGGTGGATAGGCGCCTGTAACGAATTGACAATTTCGTCCCTTGATCCGGCAAGCCGGACGCCGGAGTACAAGTACTGCGCGGCCCGCATCGAAAAGATCCCCGACCAGAAATGGGCGGAAGAAGAGGTTAAACGGCGCTACGCGGACATACGGAAGCGTATGCACATAGAGGACGGGGAATCCGCATGAACCAGTTTGTAAAGGCAATCCCGCAGCGCTGTATCGGGTGCAGGACCTGCCTGGTCGCCTGCGTAGTAGCCCACGAGGGGAAGCGTATTTTCGAAATCGATCCTGACGGCTATAACTTTAATCCCAGGCTCTTTATGGTAAAGACGGCGCGGGTGAGCGCCCCGGTACACTGCCGCCACTGCGAAAACCCCGCCTGCAAAGCGTCGTGTACTTCGGGCGCAATCAGCATTGAGGAAAACAGAGTCGCAATTAACACGAAAAAGTGTATAGGCTGCAAAAACTGCGTTATCGCCTGCCCCTTTGGGGCGGTGGAGATCGTGGAGACCGGGGAATCGCTTCCCGACGGCACGCCCCGGAAAGCCGCCAGCAAATGCGATCTCTGCGCGGGCGTGTCGGACCGGCCTTCCTGCGTAAAGGTCTGCCCCACCGACGCGCTGGAACTGGTTACCGGGGAAGACCTTGCCGGCAGCATCGCCCGGAAGCGCAGAAACGCTGTCGCGGCATCTTCGCTTTAGCGGGGCAGGCATGGCTTCCGCCGCCCTGCTATCGTTATGAACGGTAACGCCGATCCGCTGCTTGTACGCTGTACGGCCTGCGTACAGACCCGCTGCCAGGTTTCCTGCGGCTGCGGGGCCATTGTGCCTGTCTGCGGCGACATCCTGGTGGAGACGCGGAAGTGCGCGGGCTGCGAAAGGCTCGGCGGGGGCAGCCTGCCCGGCTGTATCGCGTCCTGCCCTAACGCGGAGGAAAAGCGGATCGCCGGTAACGGGGACATAAAACAGAAACAGATAGAGGCCGTAACGGCGATGCCTTTATTGGAAAGTGCGGGTGTAATACCCAGGAACCCGCTCACCGGTTCGCGGGGGAGCTTTAGGGCGAGGTAGTTCATTGGATAGCGGGGGTGTAATACCCAGGAACCGTTTCGCGGGAGAGTATCAGGGCAAGGTAGTTTAGTTTATAGTAGTTTATGAGAGGAGCACACAATGAGTGAAGCGGGAACACGCTTTGTGCTGGCCGACAGCGGAAAGTGTATAGGCTGCCGGGCCTGCGAAACGGCCTGTTTCGCGGCCCATCAAAAAAGGAACGTCAGGACCGCGGGCGCGGTAATGTCGCATTTAATTCCGAATCTGTTTCTGGTGCGTACCGAAACAATCTCCATGCCTGTCCAGTGCCGCCACTGTGAGGACGCGCCCTGCCTCCAGTCCTGCCTTACCGGGGCGCTGGCCAGGCGGGACGGGGCCGTGCTGGTAAACCGGGCCAGGTGCATAGGCTGCAGGAACTGCGCCCTTGCCTGCCCCTTCGGCGCGATCTCAATCGCCCAGCAGGATATGCTGGCAGGGGGCGCGGCCCCGGTGTTCAAGTGCGACCTCTGTAACGGGACCGGGCGGGATTCGCCGGCCTGCGTGGAAACCTGCCCCTGCAAGGCGCTGCGCGTGGTGGATACGGCCGCCGAAATTGCGGAAAAGAGGCGGCTTGCCGCGGAATCCATGGAGGCGCTCGCCTTAAGCGGGGCCGGGGCCTTTGTTCCGCCGCCCGATTCCTCAAACGCAAGGGGGAAATAATGCCTATCATCAATATAGACCCGGATATTTGTACCGGCTGCCAGGAATGTTCAAAGGTCTGCCCTGTATACGCGGTTGAGGGCATGGCCCGCGAAAAACAGCGGATCGCCGGCGAGCGCTGCGTGTTCTGCGGCCAGTGCGTACAGAAGTGCAAATCCTATGTTTCCGTCCTGGAAAACGGGGTGGAATTTTACAACAGGAAGCGCGATGAAAGACAGCTTCCCGAAACAGTGACTGAACCGCTGTTCGCCGCCTACAATACAAGCCGCATTGCCGGCCTTATGGCCGCCCTGAAAGACCCTGCCAAATTTACCATTGTCCAGGCGGCCCCGGCGGTCCGGGCGGCCTTGGCGGAAGATTTCGGCCTTCCCTTCGGGACTCTGTCCGCGGGAAGGCTGGCCGCCGCGCTGAGGCGGCTCGGGTTCGACAGGGTCTACGACACCAATTTTTCCGCCGACCTTACCATCATGGAAGAGGCGTCCGAACTGGTGGAGCGGGTTTCAAACAAGGGCGTGCTTCCCATGTTTACATCCTGCTGCCCGGCCTGGGTAAGGTACATGGAAAACAACTACGGCGATTACACCAAACACCTTTCCACCTGCAAAAGCCCGCAGCAAATGGCCGGGGCTGTGTTTAAAACTTACGGGGCAAAGATCAACAAGGTGGACCCGGCCAAAATCTACAGCGTTTCGGTCATGCCCTGCACCGCCAAAGCTTTTGAAGCTGACAGGGAGGAGATGAACGGCTCGGGCTGCCGCGACATCGACCTGGTGATTACCACGCGGGAGCTTGCCTGGCTTGTCAGGAACGCCGGGGTTGATTTCGCCGGCCTCCCGGACGAAGGCTACGACGACCCCATGGGCGAGTACACCGGCGCCGGGGCCATCTTCGCCGTTACCGGCGGCGTAATGGAGGCGGCCATCAGGACAGGCTATACCCTTATCACCGGCAAAGAACTGGGCGAAGACGCGGTGGATATTCTGCCGCTAAGGGGTACGGAAGGTTTCCGCACCGCCGAGATAAAGGCCGGGGACCTTATCCTTAAGGTAGGAATCGTAACGGGCCTTAAAAACGCGGAACCCGTGCTCGAACAGCTCAAGGCCGGGACCCTGGACCTCCACTTTATCGAAGTAATGACCTGCCCCGAAGGCTGCGTTTCAGGAGGCGGGCAGCCAAAACTCCTGGACAACAGCGATACTGCCGAAGCATACGCGGCCCGGCGCCGGGTTATCTTTGAACATGACAGGGCGCTTCCCAAGCGGAAATCCCACGAAAGCGGGGCCATCAAAAAAATCTACAGCGAATACCTGGAAAAGCCCAACAGCCATAGGGCCCACGAGCTTTTGCACACAAGCTACAGGGGGGCCCCGCATTAAACTCGCGGACAGCGCGCTGCTCCTGGCAGGAGGACAAAGTTCCAGAATGGGCTACGACAAGAAAAAACTGGAGCTTAAAGGCGAAAGCGTTTTTGGCCGCCTTTTGGCGGAACTCCGTTCCCTGTTCGGCGAAGTGCTGGTATCGTCAAACAACGAGGCGCAGGGCATCACTGTCCTCCGCGATGAAATAGGCGGCGGCCCCCTGGCGGGCATCTACCAGGGGCTGCGCCGCTGCTCAAGCGGATACCTTTACGTAACTGCCTGCGACATGCCCTTTATCAACAGGGAATACATTGCCTATATGCGGGAAATTCTGGCGCAAGAAAGCTGCGACGCCTGCCTTGCCCGCCGCGAAGACGGCCGTTACGAGCCGTTCAACGCGTTCTATTCCGCGCGCTGCGAAGGGCCTGTAAAGGAGGCGCTGCTTAAGGGCGAGTACAGGATCAGCCTTGTCCTTGGCCGGCTCGATCTGCGCGTAATCAATGCGGAAACAGCGCGGCGCTTTAACGGCGAGGCGATGTTTTTCAACATCAACAGGGCGGAGGATCTTGAACGCGCCGAAAATTCAAGCTTTTTAAATATTTAACCGTTTCATTACTTTTTGCAGAAACGGCGGCAGGAAAAACGACAGGGGCAGGGAAACAACAAACCCGACCCCCCAGCCCGCCAGCCATGCGTGTAGAAAAATATCGCCAAACCCCACATTAATGGCTGTCATAAAAAAAGCCATACACATGGACATTATAACCGACATAAAAAAACCGAAAAAAAGTATCTGCCTTATGCTCATCAAAGGTGCCTCATATTTCTACCATAGTGCCGGCCCGCCCGGAACTCAAGCCCGGATGCGCCTCTGCGCGCGGAACTGAGGCCGCAGGCCGAAGGAAACCCAAACAGCCGTAAAAAGCTTTCGCCCCGGCGTCCATCCGTCTTGGCGATAGTCTCCGATTATGATAGAATTGTTCCAAGGAGTACAAAAAAATACATGAAGAAGATCGTTCTCGCCTATTCGGGCGGGCTGGATACAACGGCGATTATCCCCTGGCTGAAAGAGAATCATGACTGCGAGATTGTCGCGGTCTGCGTGGATGTGGGCCAGGAAGCGGACTGGAAGGCCGTCAAGCAGCGGGCCCTGGATACCGGGGCCGCGTCATGCGTTATTGCGGACGCGAAAAAAGAGTATGTAGAGGAATACGTATGGCCGGCCCTCAAGGCCAGCGCCCTCTACGAGGACAAGTACCTTCTGGGGACTTCTACCGCGCGGCCCCTGATCGCCAAGATTCTGGTGGACACGGCCAGGAAGGAAAAGGCCCAGGCCATAGCCCACGGGGCTACGGGCAAGGGGAACGACCAGGTACGTTTCGACCTGGGGATAATGGCTTTCGCGCCGGACCTGGAAATTATCGCCCCGTGGCGGACCTGGCGGCTTAAAAGCCGGGAAGACGAGATCCGCTACCTTCAAAGGCGGAAGCTCCCGGTCCCCATGAAGAAAAAGGATTCTTACAGCAGGGACGACAATCTCTGGCACATTTCCCACGAAGGGCTGGAGCTGGAAGACCCCTCCAACGAGCCTGATCTCAAGCGTATGCTCAAGATGACCGTCCCTCCGGAAAAAGCGCCCAATAAGCCTGAGTATGTTGAAATTGATTTCGAGAAGGGCATACCCGTCGCGGTAAACGGCAAGGCCATGGACGGGGTTACCCTGATCAGGGCCCTGAACCAAACAGGCGGGGCCCACGGGATAGGCATCGCCGATCTGGTGGAAAACCGCATAGTGGGGATGAAGAGCCGGGGTATTTATGAAACACCCGGGGGGAGCATCCTCTATTACGCCCACCAGGAACTGGAGCATATCTGCCTTGACCGGCAAACCTACGCGTTTAAGCAGCAGGCGGCCTTAAAAATGGGCGAGCTGATCTACGGCGGCCTTTGGTTCACCCCGCTCAGGGAGGCGCTTTCCGCTTTTGTGGACAGCACCCAGAAAACCGTTACCGGCAAGGTGAGGCTCAAGCTCTACAAGGGAAACATCAGTTCGGCGGGGGCGAGTTCGCCGTATTCGCTTTACAACGCGAATATCGCCAGTTTTACGACCGGCGATCTCTACAACCACGCGGACGCCAAAGGATTTATCCGGCTTTACGGGCTCCCGGTCCTGGTCCGGTCCCTGCTCAAGCTGGACAACAAGACGGCGGCAAAAGACGGTGCCGGATCGAAAAAGGCCGCGGCGGGGAAAGGCAAAGCCGGGGCGGCCCGGGGCGCCAATCCTAAAACTTAGCAGGCCGCGTTTGCGTTTTTTACGCCGCCGGGAACCGGGGAAGGAGCTTTTATTGCCTGAAACAATTAAAAACAGCGGGGACTCCGCCGGATCCGCAAAAAAACCGGCGGTGCTGTGGGCGGGGAGGCTGGAGGAAAAACCTGGGGAAGAGGCATTCGCCTTCCAGTCTTCAATCGGCATTGACAGGCGCCTGGCCCTGGACGACATCAGGGGAAGCCGGGCCCATATAGCCATGCTGGGAAGGCAGGGCATTATTCCCCAGGAAACAGCCGAAGCCCTGGACGCCGAACTTATTAAAATTGCCGAAGATATTTCGAAGGGCGAACTGGAAATCGATCCGCGCTGCGAGGATATCCATTCGTTTATCGAGGGGATTCTGACCGAAAAACTCGGGGCGCCCGGGCGCATGGTCCATGCCGGGAGAAGCCGGAACGACCAGGTCGCCCTTGATTTCAGGCTCAACCTGAAACGGGCGGTACCGGAGATTCAGGGGGAACTGGCGGAAACGATACGGGCGCTGCTGGACGTTGCTGAAAAACACGCGGCTAATGTCATGCCCGGCTACACCCATTTGCAGAGGGCCCAGCCCGTAACGCTGGGGCATCATCTGGCGGCCTGGTGCGCCGGCCTGGAACGGGACCTTGGCCGCTTCGGCGACGCCCTGAAACGGCTGGACTCCTGCCCGCTGGGGGCCGGGGCGCTCGCCGGCTCGACGCTCCCGCTGGACCGGGAAATGACCTCGCGCCTGCTGGGCTTCAGCCGGCCCAGCCTCAATTCCATGGATTCCGTGGCGGACAGGGACTTTGCCCTGGAGCTTGCCTCGGCGGCGGCGATACTGGCCGTCCACCTTTCCCGCTTCTGCGAAGACCTGGTCCTGTGGGCCAGCGAGGAATTCGGCTTTATCGACCTTGCCGAAAAGTGGAGTACCGGATCTTCCATCATGCCCCAGAAAAAGAACCCCGATTTCGCGGAGCTTATCCGGGGCAAATCCGGAAGGGCTATAGGCAACCTGGTTACGCTCCTTGCCCTGCTCAAGGGCCTGCCCTACGCCTACGACAAAGATTTGCAGGAAGACAAGGAAGCGCTTTTCGACACTCTGGACACGGCCCGCTCCTGCCTCCGTATGTTCCGGGGCATGGTTTCAAGCGCAGCCTTTAACACCGGCCGTATGGAGGCCGCCTGTACCGGCGGTTTTCTGGAGGCCACCGACGCGGCGGAATACCTGGTGCGCAAAGGCCTCCCCTTCCGCCTGGCGCACGAGGTCGCCGCCCAGCTGGTACGCGACTGTATCGCCGCGGGTCAGAGGGGCATCGCGGAACGTTCCCTGGCCGAACTGAAACAGCGCTCCCCCCTGTTCGAGGCCGATGTTTACATGGCCATTACCCCGGCGGCGATGGTCGCCGCCCGCAGCCTTCCCGGCGGCCCGGCACCGGAAGAAGTTCTCAGGCAGATAGAAACGCTGCGCAAACGGGTCGCGGGGATACCGGCCCCGCGCTGACCGGCAGCCCGCATCTTCCGCGCGAGCCGGCAGGCAGACGCCCGCATCCCCCGCGAGCCGGCCGGCCGCCCTCCCCTACCCCATATAGGCCTTGAGCTTTCTCACCACTTCGTCAAAGTCGATGGGCTTCCCCAGATGATCGTTCATCCCCGCGGCAAGGCACATTTCCACGTCTTCCCGGAATACATTGGCGGTCATGGCGATTATAGGTATCCCCTTTGAAAAGCCCGGGGGGGGTTCCCTGCGGAAAGATTCCTCCAGGGCGCGGATCTCGCGGGTCGCCTCTATGCCGTCCATCCCGGGCATGTGAATGTCCATAAGAATACACTGGTACTTCCCCGGATTCTCCCGGAACATGCGCACCGCTTCCGCGCCGTTTCCCGCGCACTCGACTTTCGCCGCGGTGTCTTCCAGCATCGCTATGGCAATTTCCCTGTTTATTTCCACATCTTCCGCGAGGAGTATGGTTTTCCCGGAAAAGACATCCCCGGCCGTCCCGTCTTCTTCCAGGACAGCCGGGGCGGCGCCAGCGGGAAAAAGGGTCCCGGCATCCATGCCCGGAGGAAGAGCGCCCTCCGGCCCGTCCGGATCTTCCGAAGCGCCCAGGCGGACGGCGATTTCGAAGATAAACGTGGAACCGTGCCCCGGCTGGGATTCCACCCAGATTTCACCGCCCATCAGTTCCACTATGCTTTTACAGATGGAAAGGCCAAGCCCCACGCCTTCGTGCTTCCGGGAAAAATCACCCTCGCCCTGTTCGAAAAGCATAAAAAGCCTGTCGCGCTGTTCCTCGGCGATCCCGATTCCGGTATCGCTCACGTCGAAGCGCAGGCCCAGGGTAGCGCCCTGGGAAGCTGTCATCTGGACCCTGAGCGTGATATAGCCCTCCGGGGGGGTGAATTTAATCGCGTTGGAGAGCAGGTTCGTCAGTACCTGGGAAAGGCGGTGTTCGTCCGCCACAATAAACCGGGGTATGCCTTTGTCAATGGAAAAATCGAATTTGTGCTGTTTTTCGTCAATACGGAAAGACATCATCTCGGTTACCCGGTGGATCATCCGGTAAAGATCAAATTCCGCGCTTACAAGCTGGAATTTTCCCGCATCGATCTTGGACATATCCAGGATGTCGGTAATGACCCCCAAAAGGTGCACCGAAGCCTCGCTGATCTTCGGAAGGCAGTAGGCAGCTTTTTCCGGGTCCCCGGAATGCTGCCTCGCTATGGCGGTCATCCCGATAATCGCGTTAAGGGGAGTGCGCATCTCGTGGCTCATCCGGGCAAGGAAGCTGGTCTTGGCGGCATTGGACTGTTCGGCCAGTTCCTTTGCGGCAAGTATCTCCTTTTCGGCGATCTTCAGATTGCTGATATCGACACTGTGCTGCAGGTGAACGAAAGCGCCGTTGTTCCATTTGATCAAGCCGCTTGTATTTTCGTAATACCGGCCGCTAAGCGTGTTAAATTCTTCCCATACAATAACCTCGCCCTTGTTCTGCTTTAGTTTTTCAATCGGGCAGAAAGGGCAGGCGCCGGACTGGCCCTTTTGGAACGCCTTCCAGCACGGCTGCCCGATCACCCGGTCGTCCAGGCCGAAGCACTTCCTCATGGACTCGTTGATAAAGAGGACCTGGTATGTTTCAGGGTCCGAAACAAAGAGAAAGGCTTCAATGCCGTTAAAAATGCTGCGGAAGACATTGGTGGACATGGTAGACTGGGTCATTTTATCCAGCATGTTGTTGATCGAGGCTGAGAGCGACTGTATCTCCAGAAAAGCCCCACCGTCCACGGGAAGGCGGCAGATGGAGGTAATCCTGTGAATATCCCTGGTAAGGCGCTCGATGGGGCGGAGTATCGAATAACCCACCAGGGCGTAGTGGACAAAAACTACCAGCGAAAAGAAGCAGACAAAAACCAGGATAAGCCGGCTAAGCCATACAAGAGTCACGCCTCCGCCTTCCGGAAAACCGGGAATCTCCGGCAGGAAGAAACGGAACACGGCGATTATCAGGATTATGGCGGCAGCCAGGGTAATGCCAAGGGTGAGAATAACTTTAATCCGCAGGGACGATCCCCGTTTGTCCGACACCGGCCGCTCCAACTCTTACTATGATAACACAGGCGGGCGCTGTTTCCTATACAAATTTTTTTTGTTTCGTAGTAGTATTTAATGAGTGGACGCGGCAATCAGGAAAATAAAAGACATCCTGTACGATCTGGGCTTTTTTACCCGGACCCTCAGGGGTATCCCGGTTTTTATATTCCAGGGCAAGGTATCCCACCGTATCCTGGTCATGCAGATACTCTTTACCTTTGTGGAGGCCATGGGGATCACCGCGCTTCTGGCCCTGGGCATCGGGGCTGCGGTAAACATCATCGGCATGCCTTTTCTGACCGGGCTTTCCCAGGAGCGCTTCATCTACCCCCTGCTCATCACCATTATCACCCGCGAACTGGGGCCGCTGCTCGCGGCGTTTATCATCATCGCCCGGTCGGCAACGGCCATCGCCACGGAAATCGCCGGCATGGTGATCTCCCACGAGGTAGAAGCCTATATCTCCGTAGGAATCGACCCCATCGAGCATATCGCGGTCCCCCGTTTCCTGGGGGCCACCATCTCCCTCTTCCTCCTCAACGTGTACTTTTCGCTTTTCGGCCTTGCCGGCTCTTTTCTGGTGGCCCGGCTTTTCAACCCCCTGCCGGCGGCCGTCTATTTCAGCAATCTTTTGCAGGCACTGACCCTCCAGGACATCCTTATCTCCATGGTCAAAAGCATAGTCTTCGGGATGATCATCAGTTCCATGGCCATAACCAAGGGCTTTTCTGTTGAGCGGGCCAGCACGGAGGTCCCCGTGGCCGGACTCAGGGCGGTAAGCTCCGCCTTTGCCGGCAGCATCGTGGTGGACCTGCTCCTCTCGGGCCTTTACTACGCGGCCCTGGTATAAGGCCGGGGCCGGAATGGACAAACCTTTGGTAGAACTGCGCAATGTCAGTTTCGCGGCCCAGGGCAGCCGGATCGTCGAGGATATTTCCCTCAGCCTCGCGGAAGGGACGGCCACGGCCCTGGCAGGCCCCTCCGGGGGCGGCAAAAGCACGGTACTCAAACTGGCCGCCGGGATTCTGGTCCCGGACCGCGGCGAAGTATGCTACCGGGGGCAGAATATCGCCGCCTTTACCCGGGGGCAGAACCTGGACTTCCGCAAGGAAACGGCGGTGGTCTTCCAGGATTCCGCGCTTTGGGCCAACCAGACCCTGTACCAGACCCTGGAACTGCCCCTGCGCATCCACTACCCCCTGATGAACAGGGAGGAGAGGGACCAGCGTATCCGCGAGATGGTGTCCGAGGTGGGCTACAGGCGGGACCTCGCCGTCAGGCCGGCCCTGCTTTCAATGGGCGAGCAGAAACTTATCGGCTTTGCCCGGGCCATGCTCTGCCGGCCGGCCGTACTCTTTCTGGACGAATGGACCGAATCCCTTGACGAGGAAGCCGTCCTGCGGCTTTCCGCCCTGGCCCGGCGCTTCAAGTCCGAGGGGAATACCCTTGTGTTTATCAGCCACGATTTTGATCTGGTTTCCAATCTCTCCGACTGTGTTATTATGATTACGGGCGGGAAAGTCTCCGCGAATGTAAGCCGCGACGAACTTGTCCGGAATAAAAAGGTAGCGGGCCTAATAGAAGAAGGGATGAACGAATGAAATTCCGCATACGCTTTGCCGATAAAATCGTAGGCTTTTTCATCATAGCGGCGCTGGCCGCCCTGGCGTTCATCATCTTCATGCTCGGCAGAAGCCAGCGCTGGTTCAGGCAGGACTACGAGTACCTTGCCTATTTTGAAAGCGCGGTCGGGCTTTCCCCAAATATGGAAGTCCAGTACAAAGGTTTCCCTATAGGCAGGATCAAAAGCCGCAGGCTCGCGCAAAATGATCAGGTAGAAGCGGTCATCCTGATCTACGACACCTACGCGGACCGGGTCAGGGAAGGCTCGCTGGTGGAACTCCAGATCAGCCCCATAGGCCTGGGAAACCGCTTCCAGTTTTACCCTGGCCTGGGCGCCAAGCTGCTCGAAGAAGGGTCGGCCATCCCCCGCGTCGGCACCCCGATAGCCCGCCTGCTCATAGAGCAGGGGCTCGCCTCGGTACCGTTCCAGTCGGACAGCGTCACCCTCATGGTAAGCCAGGTAAACACCCTTCTGGAACAGCTCAACAAACTGGCGGGCGATGTGGAAGGCGCGCTTAAAGGCGATGACGAAACAGCCATCGGCCGCGTGGTGCAGGGCGTTGAGAAGGGCATCGGCAGCATTAGCGGCGCGGCCGATGATATCGGCGGAGTAGTCGGCCAGGTCTATACCGGCCTGGAGCCCATCCTCGCGCAAGTTGACGGGCTGGTCGCCAACCTGAAAGCGGTTTCCGCTGACCTGGAGACCGTTTCCTCGCAGCTTGCCGCCCCCGGCGGCACAGTTTCTTCTATTTTGGACGGCGGCGGCCCGGTTTATTCCAACCTCGACGCCTCGCTCTCCTCGATCGCGGGCATCCTGCGGAATCTGGAAAAGACCGCCGCCTTCATCCCGCCCCAGCTCCCCCAGATAGGGCGGCTGATCGCGGAACTTAACGAAGTGCTCCAGGGCGCGGAAGGCCTCCTGGTCTCGCTGAGGAACAACCCCCTGCTCAGGAACGGCTTTCCCGAACAACAGGAGAACCAAAGCACAGGTTCGGGCGCGCGCGACATCAGTTTTTAAGAGGCGGGAAAACAATGGGAAAAACCATGAAAAAAAACGCGGAATCTTTTAACCGGAAGGGGGGCCTGTTACCGTATGGCGGGCGTAGTACAAAAGGCCGCCGTCCGGCCCCCCTGCGGCCGGGCCAAGGTCCCGGCCTACCCCCCCGCGCGGAATCGTCCCGGCGGCTCCTGCCGGGGCATTTTCCGCCAAAGCGGGCAGCCGGCCTTCTCGCCCTCCTGGTCGCGCTCGGCTGTTCCTCCACGCCAAAAGGCCCGGTCGAAACGCGGACCCTGCGCAACGCCGCCGGGACACAGCTGGAACTTGCCAACCGCCAGGCGGACCGGGGCAATTACGAAGGCGCCCTGGAACTTTTGGCCGAAGCCCGGCGGCTCGCCTTTAACGCCGACGACCCCGCCCTTATCGTGCGGACCTATCTTTCCCTGGGAAACGCCTACTCCTACCTGGGAAGGGCCGGCGAAGCTGCCGCTTCCTGGGACAGCGCCGCCGCCGAAGCCGGCCGCGCCGGAGACGGGGAACTTCTGGCCGTCTGCGAAATTTACCGGGAAAGGCGCCGGCTCTTTGACGGGGGCGCGGCGTCCGCCGCCTCCGCGCGGGACAGGGTCCAGGCGGCGCTCGGCCGGATAAAAACAAGCCCGGCCGACCAGGCCTTTGCCTGGACCGTGATCGGCCTTGCCGAAAAGGAACTGCGCCGCTTTGCCGAGGCGGAAGCCGCCCTAAAAAAAGCCCTCGCCCTGCACAGCCGCAGCCCGGAACAGGCCGCCTATGACTGGTACCTCATCGCCTCGGCGCGCTCGGTGGCCGGAAACTACGGCGCGGCCCTTGAAGCCCTGGAAGAAGCCCTGGCCCTTGACCGCCGCGTTGAAAACGGCTACGGCCTCGGCAAGGACTGGCTCGCCCGCGGCGACGTGCTTTCCAGGGCCGGCCGCCCCGCGGAGGCCGAAGCCGCCTGGCGCCGCGCCGCTGAAATCTTCGCCTCCGCCGGCCTTGACGCCGAGGCCCAAACCGCCGCCCAGCGCAGATAAGCCGGTGTCAGTCACCGGATTTTGGGATAAATTTTTATCGAGAAAAAAGGTGCCTGGCACCATTTACGCGGCAAGCTCTAAACTTGACCCATAAAATCGAACAATTCACGATAGTCCAGGAGGGTGTAAAGTTTTTGGAGCCCGGCCCAAACGGTTTTGACTCCCGGCGGGCAGTCGCCGGGAGCCCGTTTCGGGCCGCCCAGCCAACCGACATAATCCACCGCCTGTTTTATCGTGTATGGCTTGTCAGGCGCTCTTTTCGTTCTGTTCGCCGCGCAATACTACAGTTTCCATTCCTCCTCCTCAAACAATACCGTGCACGGCAAATCAGGATTGAGCCGCGCTATATACGTCAGGTTCATGATGAAATGTTTTTGCCGACAGGGAATATTCTACCGGGTAAGCCGGTCTGTATCATATTCGGCATCCGGCTCGGACAGGTTCCGGCCGCCTTTTATAAGAAAATCGGCCTCAAGATAGTCTTTGGCCCGTTTTGCCATGCAGGGAGGCATGGGCATCGTTTCCCGCTGAATTGTCAGGATGTTTCAGTGCCCGGGAAATAGAGAACTCCCTGCGGGCCAATAGTTCAAAATTATGTCATACCGCTTTTGGAGGAAGACATTCTATAATTTCCAGAGGCTTTCCCCGGCATTTTA
>JAIRYB010000221.1 GCA_031267955.1 Spirochaetaceae bacterium
GAGCATTCGGCGGCCTTGTCTATGTCCCTGCCCGACTTTGCCCCGGCGGTTTCCAGGGCTTTGCGGTACTGTTTGTCAAAGAACGACAGGGTAAAAAGAGTGTTCCCATTCGCGAAGGAAAAAGTATGGCGCACCGGCCTGATAAACATAAAGGCTACATTTTTGCCCCAGAGCACCCCAAGGCCGCCCCAGGACGCCGTCATGGTATTCCAGTTGCCCTTGTCGCCGGAAACGTCTCCGGCGCTTATCAACATCCACTCGTCGCCGATACGTTTTGCCGGCGAGCCGGCAAATTCCCGAATATCTTTTTCCGTCCAGCCCGCGTCCGCAGGGATTACCTTTGTTTGTTTCATGTACGCCTCCGAAAGCATATTAGCACGGCACAGGTACGAACGCAAGGCAAAGGCAGGAGGGCCGTAAAGGCGTTTAGTTTTTCAGTCCGGAATCCGGGCGCGTCCGGTATCCGTGCGGGGCGGCCCGCCGGGCCTGTACTAATTTCCGAATTTATCTTGTAAATACCGGAAAAGTATTGGATAATACAGTGGAGAGCAAAAAAGGTCCGATTTAAAATGCAAAAGGGTAATGTCAATGGCAGACAAAATTGTCGTAAAATGGGATGATGCCTATTCGGTCGGCGTCAAACTCATAGATGATCAGCATAAAGAGCTTGTCCGGATGACCAACGAGCTGTCCCTGGGCTGCCGGAAAGGCGGCAGCGAGGCGGAAATCTATTTTATGAAGGTTATCCAGGGCGCGGTAAAATACGTCAAAACCCATTTTACTACCGAGGAAATCATCATGGACCGGCTGAAGTACCCCGAATACCTTGAACACAAGAAACAGCATGAGGAATTCGTGGCTGAAGTGCTGAAAGATGTCAAGGCTTTCGAGGCAGGGGGCAAACTGGTCCCGCTGGAATTTGCCCAGTTCCTGCAAAGGTGGGTTCTGAACCATATTGCCAAGTCCGACAAACGCTGGGGGAATTTTTTCGAAGAACTCCGCCAAAAAGGCCAGCTTGACGAAACCATGTTCGATGTACCCACCCCGAAATGAAAAAAACACGGGAAAACGGGATTTCCGGGCGGCTCTAATTCTTTTTCATAGCGGCCTTCATGCCTTCAAGCCGGTTGAGGGCCTCGTTGAGGGTTTCTATCTTTTTCGCGAAATGCAGGCGGATCAGGTGGTTCACCTTTTCCCGGAAGAAACTCGACCCCGGCACCGCCCCGATACCTGTTTTGGCGGCCAGTTCCTCGCAGAAGCGCAGATCGTTTTCGCAGCCGTATTCGGAAATATCCAGCATGATATAGTAGGCGCCTTCAGGATGGGTGTGGGCAATGCCAAGGCCGTCAAGCCCCCGCATAAGAAGATCCCGCCTTTCCGTGTATTCCCGCTTCAGGGTATCGTAGTAGTCTTCGCCGAATTCCAGCGCGGGAATTACCGCTTCCATTAGAGGGGCCGCGGCTCCCACAGTAAGGAAGTCGTGGACTTTTTTGGCAACATCTATGATACGTTCCGGCGCGATGATGTACCCCAGCCGCCAGCCGGTGATCGAATAAGTTTTGGAAAGGGAGCTGCATGACAGGGTCCGTTCCGCCATTCCCGGCAGCGACGAAAAGTAAATGTGCCTATGCGGCTCGTAAACAATATGCTCGTAGACCTCGTCGGTGATAACATAGCAATCGTATTTCTCCGCGAAATCCGCGATAATTTCCAGTTCTTCCTTCCTGAACACTTTGCCGCAGGGATTCGACGGGTTGCAGAGGATAAGCGCCTTGGGTTTCTGCTTAAAAGCGGCCTCCAGTTCCCCAAGCCTAAAGCTGAATTCAGGACCGGCGGGGCCGTGGATGCCCGAGGGCGGGTGGAGGGGTACGTACAGCGGCTCGGCGCCGGAAAGGACCGCGTCGGCGCCGTAGTTTTCGTAAAACGGGGAGAAAACTACCACCTTGTCGCCGGGGTTGGCAACAGTCATCATGGCCGCCATCATCGCCTCGGTGCTGCCGCAGGTGGTGACAATCTCGCGGTCCGGGTCTATGGGCCGGCCCATGTACCTTGACTGCTTCCGGGCCAGCGCCTCCCGGAAATTCTGCGCGCCCCAGGTAAGCGCGTACTGGTGCGGCCCTGTCGCGGCAATTTCCGCGAGCCTTTGGGTAATGGCCCCGGGGGGATCAAAGTCGGGAAAACCCTGCGACAGGTTCAGCGCCCCGTATTTGGCGGAGATCCTTGTCATCCGCCGGATTACCGAATCGGTAAAACCGGCGGTACGCCCGCTTAATGCCTTCATCTTCTCCGCCTTTAAATGAAATACATATAGCCTGAATCCGGATCGACCGTGCCGATCAGGGAGGCAAGGGTCTTCCGGTCTATTACCTGGGCAATCCGCTCGTTAAGCCGGTCAAAAACCACGGTGCGGACACATCTCTGTATCTTTGTTTCGGCCTTCCCCGGAATGGGCGGTTCCACGACCAGCATATCACCTTCCAGCACCCGCAGCGCGTCGCCGATGATGATATCCTGGGGAAGGCGGGCCAGCGCGTAGCCGCCCGACGCGCCTTTTACGGAACGGATAAAGCCGGCCCGGCGGAGGATAACCACCACCTGTTCCAGGTACCGTACCGAGATGGACTGCCTTTCCGCGATATTCGCCAGGGCCGTATGCGGCTCGTCAATATGTTCGGCCAAATCAATGAGCAGCCTGATCCCGTAACGGCCCCTGGTTGAAATCTTCATATAGCGTACTCCAGTTTGTCGATAGAATGGTAAGCTTCCACCAGGTCCTTAAGGGTTACCGAATCAACGCAGTCGTTGATAGCCTGGTAGAGTTCCGCCCAGGTATGCTTGCTGATGCAGCCGTCGGAAAGCGGGCAGGCTTCCGGCCCGGCGCAGTTTGCCGGTTCAAGCGGCCCCTCCACGGCGCGGAGGACTTCCCCCACGGTAATTTTGTCCAGATCCCGGCCGGGGACATAGCCCCCCAGGGGGCCGCGTATCCCCTGGACGATCCCCGCCTTCCGGAGGAGGATGAAAAGCTGTTCCAGATAACCGTCGGAAATCCCGGTATTTTCCGAAATCGACCGGGTACTGGTATATTCCCCGCCGGGAAGCAGCGCCATGTAGAGAAGCGCCTCAAGCGAATAACGGCCCTTAGTAGAGATTCTCATAATTCATTTCTCCCCGGAACCCGCGGCCCTGTACACGCCGCGAATGCCTGCTCAAGATCAGAGATCAGATCGCCGGGATCCTCTATCCCGACGGAAAGCCGCATAAGCCGGTCATTGACCCCCGCGGAAATCCGCATCTCATCGGGAATGGCGGCGTGTGTCTGGGCCAGGGGATAGGTTAAAAGGGATTCTACTCCCCCAAGGCTTTCGGCAAACAGAATAAGCCTGACGCTCCGCAGCAGTACCGGCACGTATTCGCCCTTTTTAAGGTAGAAGGAGATCATCCCCCCCGCGCCCCGCGCCTGCTTCCCGCTCAATTCGTACTGGGGATGATCCTCAAATCCCGGGTAAAACACTTTTTCTACTATACTTTGGGTACGCAGCCATTCGGCGATTTTGCGGGCATTTTGCCCGTGCCTTTCCATTCTGACGGCCAGGGTTTTAATCCCCCTCAGGGTGAGCCACGCGTCAAAAGGCGCGAGGCTTGCCCCCTCGCTTTTCTGAATGTTCCGCAGTTCCGCTTCTGTTTCCGCGCAGGAGAGCACGAGAAAACCCGACAGGGTATCGTTATGGCCGGACAGGTACTTGGTGCCGCTGTGGGTAACGATATCCGCGCCGAGTTCCAGGGGATTCTGAAACCAGGGGGTAAGAAAAGTATTGTCAACGATAAGTTTCCCGCCGCGCTTGTGGGCAAACTCCGCGCAGCGCGCGATGTCGGTAACCTTCATCATAGGGTTGGATGGAGTTTCGATAAAGACCGCAGAGGTTTCCGGCCGCGCGGCCGCCTCAATCGCGGCAAAATCGCTCGTGTCTACCCACGAGAAGGAAAAGCCGTAATTGGCGTAGTACTCCTGAAAGAGCCGGTAGGTACCGCCGTAAAGGTCTTCCGAGACGATGAGGTGGGAACCCGGTTTGAAGATCTTGATCAGGGCCGATATCGCCCCCATGCCGCTTGAAAAGGCCAGGCCGTATTTCCCCTTTTCCAGGAGGGCCACGGTTTTTTCCAGTTCCAGCCTGGTAGGGTTGGCGACCCGCGAATAATCGAAACCCGTGGACAGCCCCAGTCCCGGATGCCGGAAGGTGGAACTTTGAAAAATAGGAGTGCTGATCGCCCCGGTTACCGGTTCGAACAGGGACGCCCCGCGGACCGGATAGGTAGCCGGGCTGAATCTGCCTTCCGGATAGGCCGGGGTATTACAGGCGCAGTTACTGTCGTCGCTCATGGTTCAATAATATATCCTTGTTTGCAAATAATCATGACAGGGCGTTATCAAAGTCGGCGATAAGATCATCGGGGTCCTCAAGGCCGACAGAGATCCTTATAAGAGAATCGCTTAAACCCAGCCGGGCCCGTTCCGCCGGGGGAATGGCCGCGTGGCTCATCCTGGCCGGATAGGACGCGATGGTTTCCACCCCGCCCAAGCTTACCGCCACGGCGGCGTATTTGAGCTTTCCCAGAAAACGGAGCGCCAGTTCGTGGGTCCTGGCCTTGAACGAAAGCACCGCGCCCGGCCCGTCCGCCTGGCCTTCGTGGACAGCCTTCCCCGGATGGCCCGGAAGGCCGGGGTAGTACACATCTTCCACAGCCGGGTGTTCCCGGAGCCAGGAGGCTATCCGCGCGGCCCCTTCCTGCTGGGCCAGGAGCCTTACCTTGAGGGTCTTGATCCCCCGCATCACAAGCCAGGCGTCCCAGGGGCCCGGTACCGCGCCGAAACCGTTCTGTATACGGTAAAGATCCGCCCCCAGGGACGCGGTACGGGTTACCGCAAGCCCGGAAACCACGTCGCTATGGCCCCCAAGGAATTTGGTGGCCGAATGGACCACAATATCCGCCCCCATCTCTATGGGCCGCTGGAGATAAGGGGTCATAAAGGTATTGTCAACGATGGAGAGGAGCCCCTTCTCCCGAGCTATGCCCAGGCAGGCTTTAAGGTCGGTGATTTTGAGCAGCGGGTTCGAGGGGGTTTCCAGAAACAGGGCCCTGGTATTCGGTTTCAGCGCCCTGAGTATGTTTTCCGGGTCCGAAGCGTCCACGGCGGTATGCGCAAGCCCCCAGCGCTTGTAGAAGGTGTTCAATATCCGGTAGCTCCCGCCGTAAATATCTTCCGCGGCAATTATATGATCCCCGGACGCAAGCATCCCCAAAACAGAAGCCACCGCCGCTATGCCGCTTCCAAACGCGTAACCTTTCTCGCCCCCTTCCAGAACGGCAATGGTTTCTTCCAGCGCGGCCCGGGTAGGATTCCCCGACCGGGCGTAGTCGTACATTTGCCGGAATTCCCCGGCCCTTTCAAGATCATAAGCGGCGGCCTGATCAAAGGTCGATGTCTGGTAAACGGGTATTCCAAGCGCGCCTGTCGGAGCGCCGGCCGAGGAATCTGTTTCGTGTTTGTTGTGAATAAGCAGGGTCCCGCGTTTCATTGATCTTCTCCGATATCCTACATGAATTGTAGGATATACTCCCGCAAAAGATCAAGGGGGGAAGAGGGGGCCTCTCCGTCCGCGCCCTGGAATATTCTTGCCAAGACCGGCTTTTTTGCCTATATTCTTTGGAGAGGCGTTCGCGTTAGTTCCATGGAAGTCAGAAAATCTTCAAGCTCAGCGGTTATATCCCTTGCGAAAGAAGCGGAAATTCAGGGCAGTTCCGTTTCCCTTGGCGATCCGAAGAACGGTTTTTTCAGCCTGAGCTTTACCGCCAACGATATGGAGCTCTGGGCCGGTATTTCCCCGCCCGACAGTTCCAAAGATATTATCACCGAAATTTATGTTGAGGATATGCTTGACAAACTCAACGTTATCTACGGGGTAAAATGGGACGCCATCTACGACGCGATCAATACCTGCAATCTTGACCGGAAGCCCGTACGCAATGTGCTTATGGCCAGGGGCGATCCTGCCGTCAACGACGAGGCCGAGTACTTTGAACTTAACCCGGCGCTGGCCTCGGCGCCGAAACCTGCCGGCGAAAACGGCCGAATCGACTACAAGGACTACACCCCCTTTGTCATCGTCAAGCAGAATCAGGTCCTGGCGCGGCGGCGGCCAAGGATCGGCGGGAGGGAGGGGAAGAATGTACACGGCGATTCCATTCCTTACCGCATTATTGTAGCGCAGGGTTATTTTAGCGGGGAAAATACCCGCGTGGACGATCGGTACATTTACTCGGATATTCACGGCCAGCTTGTGGAAAGCAAGCGCGTTTTAAGCGTCCAGAATACGCTGGTAATTAAAAGCGGCGTAAGCTACACTACGGGGAATATCGTCTTTCCCGGAGACGTGATCATCAACGGCCCGGTTTCCGACGGTTTTAAAATATACTCGGGCGGCTCGGTCACCATCAAACAGACCTTCGACGTGACCGACGCGGTGGCCAAAAAAAACCTTACCGTGGCCGGCGGTATTATCGGCCGGGGCCGGGCGCTGCTCAAGGTCGGGGATACGGTAAAAACCAAATTCATCAACAACTGCCGGCTTGCCTGCCGGAATAGTGTATATGTTACCAAAGAGATTATCCGTTCCAATGTATATACCATGGGCGTCGTGGATATGGCCGAGAGGGGGATCATCCTGGGAAGCAGCATTTATGCCATGCACGGGGTACGGGCAAAAGGGATTGGGACAAAATCCGGCAAAGTTTCGCGGATTCACTGCGGCATTGATTTTACCATTGTGCAGGAAAAGGAAAAGTACATAGAACATCTTAAGCGTATCGCTGTTATGCTGAATCAGATGCGCTATGACTACGACAAGGCCTCCGATACCGAAGACGGCAGGGCGGAACGTTTAAGATTGAAGGCGGGTATCGCGAAATTTGAAAAAGAACAGGCCAAAATTTCCGCCGGCCTGTCCGAAGTTCTGGGCAGGATCAATTCGGACGAAAACGCCGTTATTGAAATTTCCGGGAACATCGCCCCTGGTACCTTTCTGGAAATCTGCCAGGTGGGTTTCGTTGTTACCGAAACCCTGCACAAGGTCCGCGTCACGCTGGACACTTTTCTGGGCAAACTTGTCCCCCAAAGAATGGAAGAATGACTGAATAGTTAAGAATGATCCCGAATTAAGGCCGGCTGTTTTCAGCTTATCGTGGTGCCGGTGAAGGGAGCGCCTGAGAGCAGTTTTTTCAGGTTAGGCAGGTCTTTCCCGGCCGCGCAGATGACCGTAATGCCGGTTTGTTCGGCGTGGCGGCTTGCCACAGGATCAAAAGGCACGTTTTTCCCCGGCGCCCATTCGTCCCCGGTAATGGCGCGAAATTCTTTCCATGAGATGGAGTCAACCGGTTTTGCGTCCGGGTTTTTCCGGGGATCGTCGGTGTATACCTTCTCTATATTGGAAAGGTTGACCACTGTTTTTGCCCCGAATTTTTCCGCGAGCAGAGTGGCGTCGTAGTCCGAGGAAAAGCCCGGTTTCCAGCCTGCCGCTACAAGCACCCGGCCCGTAAAGGCTCCCGCCTCCGTGGGGTTTATTACCACAGGCTCCCCGCAATAAGGGCCGAATACGGCCTTTACCAGCTGGGCGTTAAGCCGGGTCGCCATTACCCCGATCCAGTCCGCCTCGTCCGGGACAACCGGTTCCACCCCGTTCCAGGCAAGGGCGGACGCCACGTTCCGGTACGCGTTCTGCCAGGCCCGCGCGGGGCCGCCGCCGCCGGTAACAAAGATAAACTTTCTGCCTTTATCGCCTTCAAGAAATTCCCGTATCAGGGCCGCGAACCCTTTCAGAAATTCTTCGTCCACCCCCTCCGGGGCTACAATAGATCCCCCCAGGGAAATTACCGTTACCATAAGTTACTCCTGACTGTAATCCGTCGCCCGGCCCTCATTGCACGTAAACGCCGTTTATCGTAATGTCCCCCCATAGGGACGAATAGGATATCAGCCCGCCCGCCGCTTCTTCCCAGATATTTTGCAGGGCGTAACCCCGGCTGCGGGCCGTGACGCGGCCCTGGCTTTCCATCTGGGGAAGGGTGGTTTCGCCCCGGGAAAAACAGATGCGCTGGTTATCAAGGCTGCCGAAGTAGTAAGAGGCAGCGTCCGGGCGGAGATTAAAGGCAGCCGGCGCTGCGCCGGCTCCCAGGGCCGGGTCCGCCGGAATCCAGCCGAAGCCCTCGATCCAGAATTCCGCCCAATAATGAGGTATCGTCGCCCTGGAACTGTCCACCAGGACCCCCGCCTGGGGCAGCGCGGCAACTCCGGCGGCCCGGGAAAGCGCGCAGAAAAGCAGGGCCGCGTGGTAAGGATCCGCCTGCTTTTGCACCAGGGCGGTCAGAACATCGTCCTGCCGGCTTTCCGTCCGGATATCCGTCTCTTTGAGAAGCCAGTTGTAAATAAGGCGGGCTTTCTGGTAGGGATTCTGTTCCCGGCCTATAATGGCCGAAGCCTGGCGCGTTATCAAAGGATTGTCCGAGGGGACAAGCGGGCTGTGCCGGGTATAGGCTGTCTCCAGGGCCGAAGCGCGGCCGGATCTGATCCGGGAGGCGTTTACGCTGGTTTCAACCGCGTAGACCTCTACCAGATAAGAAACGGCAATTTCCGCGCCGGTATTGGAAGCAAGGTCGTTTAATTTATAGAGGGAAACGCCCCGGTAATTTTCGATAAAAGGATCGTTCTTTCTGGATATCAGTTCCCCAAGCCGCTGGGAAGCGGAACTAACCGGCCGGGGCATGACGATATAGAGGGTATTCGGCGCCGAGGCGTCCGTTACCCGTATGTCGGCCGCGTAGGATATGGCGTAACTCCGTTTGTCCCGGTAAACTTTAGAGCCGGGTTTTTCAGTTACCTCAAAATATTCGCCCTGGCTGCTGCCCCTGCCGGTCCTGACCTCCAGGTTTCCGCTGACGGCCCCGTCCGGAACCCGTACCCTCAGTTCCCGTTCTCCCCAGGCTTCGTAACCGAGGTCGCTTTCGGAAACAGGTACCGACAGGGGGCCGCTCAATTCCGCGGGGGCCGAGGGGGATTGTTCCGCTGCCCAGGCGAAGAAGACCGCGCCCCCTTCCCGGAACGCGCCGAAGTTGTTCCCCCGTATGGTTACCGCGCTTCCTATGGCCGCCGACCTGGGCTCTATTGAAACTATCCGGGGGCCGGTTTCCGCCTGAGGGCCCGTTACCGGAACGGGGACGGCATCTTCGTTGGCGAACAGGGCCGCGTTGCTCTTTCTGTTTCCCCTGTGGACGTATACAAGCCCGGATTCGCCGAATTCGGGGACGGTAAAAGAGATGGCGTCATCCTGCCACAAGATATAGGACGAAGACGTGGGCGCGATCCCCGCTACCGTCACATAGGATTCGTCCTGCTCGTCCCCGAAATGCTCCCCCCGTATTGTCAGTACTTTGCCCATTCGCCCGATGGGGGGGTAGACGGAGTCAATACGGGGCGCTTCCTCCTCGCAGCCCGAAAAAAACAGGGCTGCAAACAGGAGGAATAAAATACCGTGGCGGGGAAAAATCATCGCTGCGATTCAGGGTCCTGTCCGGGAATGTCCCGGGAAGCTGTTTCAGGAAGCGCCGTTTCAGGGTCATAGGGAAGGAGGGCCACCTGTATTTCAATACGGGCATCTTCCGGAGAATCGGCGCGCCCCAGGGGGAAGAAATAGACCTGCTCCCCGTATTCCATAGGTATGGTCTCAATCGTGGTGTGGTAGCTCATCCCCCGGTTGGGTACGTCCACCAGAATTTGGCCCTGCGCTACCAGCACCATGCGGCCGCTTTTTTCCCGGTAAAGGGTAAACTGCACTACAACCACAATATTGTTTCCGACCAGCTTTAACCTTACCGGGACTCCGGGAAGGGTAACCTTGTTGTTCGTTTGATCCCAGACCACCTGCTGATTCGCCTCTACCACCCGGGAGACGATGTTCAGTACTACCGCCAATTCTTCCAGAGACTGGTCCTGGGCATAGGAGGCCGTATTGGCGGCGACCAATAAAAGGCCGCCCAAAAAAGCGGTCTTCGCGTAACCGGGGATCATCGTCTTGAGCCGCCCCTTGAATAAGCTGAATAATCAGAAGCTTTAATCATTGTAGGCTGCCCGGGATTGGAAAAACTCCTGGTTTCCGGGAGGCGGATGATCATAAAATCCGTCGATTCCTCGTTTCCCAGATATTGGAGAAAGCTGCTCATATCCGACACAGGGACAATTTCCTGCACATCCAGGCTGATTCCGGCCGCCGCGAAAGTGTCGGCGGATGGCGCCGGTTTCTGCGCGGAGTAATTTGCCAGCGCCAGCGTGAAAGAGGCGACAAGGAGGGCTGCCGCCGCGATTACGGCCGGCAGGGGAACCGCCACGGACTGCCGCCAGAAACGCCGCCTGCCGGAATCCGCGAAACGCCGGCCGCTTACCGCTTCCCCCAGTTTCAGCCAGACCCGCTCCTGTTCTTCGGAAAGATCCCGCCGGCCGGCCGCCATACAGGCCGAAAGCCGGATATACTGGTCCATCTTTGAACGGCATTCAGGGCACCGGCCCAGATGAACTTCCATTTCTTCTTTCCAGGGAGAGGGGAGTTCCCCGTCAAGATAAACCGAAAGAAACTGACGATCAGGACACATATGAATCTTCCTTGGGTAAAAGGGCCGCGAGTCGTTCCCGCGCCCTGAATACCCTAACCTTTACATTGCCCTCGCTAATGCCAAGGGTACGTCCTATTTCTTTATAATTTAGTTCGCCATATTCTTTTAAAATAAGCACAATGCGCAAATTTTCCGGCAGCTTCTCCAGCGCCTTCCTGACCTCGTCCTGGTTTTCCTTCTTCAGGATAAACTCTTCGCCTGTTTCCGGAGTTTGGGCTATCTCCCGGAAAGCCCGCTGGTAGGCCCGCCGTTCCCGTTCTTTCCGCTTTACATGGTTCAGCGCGGCGTTTTTGACTACCCGGATGAGCCAGTACTTGGCCTCGTCGGCATTCGGAAACGCCATGTTTTTTTCATAAAGCCGGAAAAAAGCCTCCTGGCACAGATCTTCCGCCGCCTCCTCGTTTGAAGTGATCCGGCAGGCTACCCGGAAAAGAATCGGGAATACCGTGTCGTACAGCCTGCGGAACTCCGCCCGGGTATTCCCATCCTGTATTAAAAACAAGTTTTTTCCTCAATCGTTACAAAAATGTTAGATTTTACGCCAGACCGTACCGGCGGGGCCGTCTTCTAAAATTATACCCCGCTCTTTAAGGGAATTTCTGATCCCGTCCGCCTTGGCGAAGTCCTTCGCCTTTTTTGCCGCGGCCCTTTCCCCAATCAGGGCTTCAATTTCCCCTGCCGGACTCCCGTCCGTCTCCGCGCCCCCCGGCGCGGCGGCCTTTGCCAGATCAAGCCCCAGCGCCTGGTCCATGCTGAAGGCCACGGCCAGGGCGTCGGCCGGCGCGGTCTCCGTGTCCCTGAGCAGCTTCCAAAGTTCCGCCAAAGCGCGGGGGCTGGAAAGATCGTCTTCAAGGGCCTTGTCGAACGTTTCCAAAAACACCCCGGCCCTGCCCCTGGTTACACTTGAGGGCAAGGCTTCTCCCGGGGCAGGAAGGGCGTTGCCCGCTTTTTCCGCCAGAAAACGAATACGGTCCCCAAGTGATTTCCGGGCGTTTTTTGCCCCGTCCAGGGCTTCCCGGGAAAACTGGAGCTGGCTGCGGTAATGGCCGCCCAGGAGAAAATAACGGTAATCCAGGGGCTCATACCCGTCGTCAGCAAGGCTTTGCAGGGTAAGGAATCCCCCCGAAGACTTGGACATCTTGCCCTTGCCAAGAACAAGAAATTCATTGTGGAGCCAGTATTTTACCCAGGGATGCCTGCCTGTAGCCGCCTCGCTCTGGGCGATTTCGTTGGTATGGTGAATCGGAATATGGTCTATACCCCCGCCGTGTATATCGAACTGTTCCCCAAGATACTTAATACTCATGGCGGAACATTCAATGTGCCAGCCCGGATACCCCCGGCCCCACGGGCTGTCCCAGGCCAGCGCCTGGTCCTCAAATTTGCTCTTTGTAAACCAGAGGACAAAGTCCCGGGGATTCCGCTTGTTTTCGTCCGCGGCGATCCGCGCGCCCGCCTTGAGAGAGTCCGCGCGGAGCAGGGCGAGATCGCCGTAGCGGGGAAATTTGCCGATGTCGAAGTAGACGTTCCCGCCTGCGGAATAGGTAAAACCCGCGGCCTCGATCCTCTTGATAAGGTCTACCATCTCGCCTATATGTTCCGTGGCCTTGCAGACCACCGAAGGCTGCGTAATGTTAAGCTGCCCGGTATCCCTGAAAAATGCGCGGGTATAAAAATCGGCCACCTCAAGAACGGTTTTCCCCCGTTCTTCGGCGCTTTTTACCATCTTGTCCTCGCCCTCGTCATTATCGCCGCTTAGGTGGCCTACATCCGTGATGTTCATCACATGGGTCACCTCGTAACCAAGCCGCCTGAGCGTCCTTACCAGCAGGTCGTGGGTTACATAGGCCCGCAGATTCCCGATATGGGC
>JAIRYB010000027.1 GCA_031267955.1 Spirochaetaceae bacterium
TTTACCGGGCCCCAGGTGCTGGCGTTCGGGCGGCTGATGGAAATGATGGTACAGAACGGGTACTTCAGCCGGAAAGCCGCCTCCAACATCTACCCCGCCGGGCAGGTTGAGGAAATCGCTACCGGGAGTGTCGCCATGTACCTGAACGGGACCTGGCTCCCCAACGAGATCAAGGGCAACGCCCCCGGCATGAGATGGGGCGCCTTTGCCTGGCCCGCCCTTGGCGCGGGCGACGGCCCTGAGGCGAACAATTACGGCTCCCAGAGTTTCGGTATCAACAAAAACACCAAGTACCCTGGGGAAGCCTTTCAGTTTATCGTGTGGCTAACCACCGGCGAATGGGACGCGGCGCTGGCGCAGGAGAGCGTCGGCATCCCCATGGACAACGCTTCCGCCTGGCCCGAAGCCCTGGCCGAAGCGAGGGCAGTGGTAGATTCGACGACGAAGAGGCTTCCCTGGGCGGTGGGGATGGAGGACAGCCCAGACATTAACGCGAAGATAAAGGAAAATCTGGCGAAACTTATTATGGGCAGTTTTAACGCGGATGAATTTGCCGCGGCCATGGCGAGATAATGGCGAGATAAATGTAAAATGAACCGCGCGGCTGTTTGGCTGCGCGGCGCGGGGTGTGTCTATGTTAAGAAACAATAAGCGTGTTATTATAACTTTTCTTGGGCCGGCCGTGCTGTGCTATGTGCTGGTTTTTCTTTATCCGGTTTTCCGTACCCTGGTGATGAGTTTTTTTAAGGTAGAAAGCGTGTCGGACCCGGTTACGAAATGGATTTTTGCGGGTTTCGGCAACTACAGAAAACTCTTTACCACGCCGATTTTTCTCCAGTCCCTTAAAAACATCGGCCGGCTCTGGTTTACAGGCGGCTGCGCCGTCATGCTCCTCGCGCTGATCTTCGCGGTCATTCTTACCGGGGAACTGCGGGGGGTCAAATTTTTCAGGAGCGTGATATACCTTCCCAACGTGGTCAGCGCGGTAGCTATGGGAACGATGTGGATCAACTATGTTTATAATTCCAATTACGGCCTGCTCCACAATGTCCTTTCAGCGTTCAGATTCGATGCGCTAAGCCGGACCCTGTGGACCGCGCCGGGCAACCTTTTTTGGAGCATGCTCGCGGCCTACTGTTTCGGCATGGTCGGCTATCATATGCTGATCTTTATCAGCGGCATTGATCAGATCCCCAAGGATTACTACGAAGCCGCCTACCTTGAAGGGGCCAATGCTTTCCAGCGTTTCTTTCATGTAACGGTCCCCAATATGCGGGGTGTAATACGTACCAATATTGTCATGTGGACGGTATTTACCGTCGGCTTCTTTGTGTGGGGCCAGTTGTTCAGCCCGGTAAACCTTTCCAATGACACTGTCGCCCCGATGAACTACATGTACGAGCTGGTTTTCGGCGCGTCTTCTTCCGCGTCAACATCCCGCGATTCCGGGGCAGGGGCCGCTATCGGCGTCATTCTCGCGCTGATCGTGGTGGCGGTATTTCTGGCGACGAATTTCATCGTAAAGCACGATGACGCGGAACTGTAAGGGGGCCTTTATGCTGAAAAAAACATACCTGTCTTCCGGTATAGGCTATATCATTTTGGGCGTATGGGTCTTGTTTACCTTCGCGCTGATTGGCTGGGTGTTTTTCGCCTCCCTTTCATCATCGGGCGAAATATTTTCCGACCATATGTTTGAATTCCGAAGCGGTTTTCATTTTGAAAATTACGTGAAAGCCTGGAAAGCCCAGAGGGTCTCGGTCTTCTTTATGAATTCGCTTCTTTATACCCTGGTTTCCTGTACCGCGATTATCCTAATCGCCGCGCCCGCCGCCTACACTTTCTCCCGTTTCCGTTTTCCCGGCAGCAATCTTCTCCAGAATATGTTCGCCGCCGCCCTGGGTATCCCGGTTATCATGATCATCATGCCCCTTTTCGGCCTTGTGTCCACGGTGCGTCTTACCAATAACCGCTGGATGCTGATGTTCCTCTACACGGCGATGAATGTACCTTTCGGTATTTTTTACCTCCTGGCCTTTTTCCGGAATTTGAGTTTTACCTACGAGGAAGCGGCGGCAATAGACGGCTGTTCGCCTGTTAAAACCTTTTGGCTTATTATGTTCCCCCTGGTCCAGCCCGGCATTATTACTGTTTCCATTTTTAATTTTATCACCATTTGGAATGAGTACTTTATGTCCCTGATCTTCGCGAACAGGACGGCTGTCCGCCCCGTGGCTGTGGGCCTTTACAACATGATCCAGTCCATGCGCTATACCGGCGACTGGGGCGGCATGTTCGCCAGCGTAGTAATTGTGTTCCTGCCGACATTTGTTCTGTACGTCCTGCTTTCCGAGAAGATCATCGCGGGCGTTACCGCCGGGGCTATCAAAGGGTAAGATGACGGCGGTATATAAAAACACGCTGCACGTCCGGGGATCGCCTGTGGGCGGCGGCAATCCCCAGCCCTTTTTCCGGGACCCCGTCCCGGAACTTCCCGTTGCCTGCGGCGATGGTTTTCCCGATCAGGCGCGCGCCTCTTTCGGGCGGGAGACCGCCTTCCGCCTTCTCCCCTACACGAAACAGGATCGCTACGATCGCGCCCTGCGGGATATGGAATTTCCCTCCGTCGTTATGGAAAACGATTTTTTGCGGGCCGAATTTGTCCCTGCCCTCGGCGGGCGGCTCTGGTCCCTCTTTGACAAGGGGGAGGGGAGGGACATTCTCTACCGGAACCCGGTTTTCAGGCCCGCGAACCTTGCCATCCGTGACGCCTGGTTTTCCGGGGGCGTCGAATGGAACATAGGCCGCCTGGGCCATTCGGCCCATACCTGTTCCCCGGTCTTTGCCGGCGTCCTGGACCGGGGCGGGGAGACCGCGCTGCGCCTGTGGGAATTTGAGCGCCAGACCCGGCTTTTCTGGCGGGTCGAATGCGTCCTGCCCGAAGATTCGGCGGCCCTTTACGTGTACGTCAGGATCGAGAATCCTGATCCGGAAAAAAAGCCCCTCTACTGGTGGACCAACGCGGCTGTACCCCAGACCGGGGGGATCTCGCCGGGGAAATTTCCCGGCGCGCGGGTTCTGAGCGCCGCGGACGAGGTAATATACATTGTCCCCAGCACGGGCCGGATCAAGACTATGGGAGGCGCCCGCCTTCCGGAACTTCCGGTTTTGCCGGGATCGGACGCAAGCTACCCCGCGGTGTCGGATTATTCCAACGAGTACTTCTTTCAGAACAAAACGCCGTATCCCTGGGAGAGCGTGGTGTACGAAGACGGTTACGCGTTCGGGGAAGCCTCTACCGCGCCCCTCCTCTACCGGAAGATGTTCTGCTGGGGAACAGGCCGGGGAGGGCGGCGCTGGCAGGATTTTCTCTCCCTTCCGGGCGAACAGTACCTGGAAGTCCAGGCGGGCCTCGCGCCGACCCAGCTCCACACTGCGGATATAGACGCCGCCTCCGCCGTAGACTGGGCCCAGGCATTTACCGCGCTGCGCGTCGAGCCGGGGAAGGCCCACGGGGAAAATTACCGGGCCGCGGCGGGCCATGTCGAAAACGCCCTTGCGCGGGCCATACCCCCCGCCTCTCTGGAGCAGGCCCTGGAAGCGGGCCGGCGGCGGGCCGGTATTGGCGCGGAAATTCTCGCCCTGGGAAGCGGCTGGGGCGCCCTGGAACGCCTGCGGGCATCGGGAAAGGCCGGCCCGCCCTGTCTGGGCGGGGCTTTTAGCGGCGGCGTCCCCCCGGGGCTTTCTTTCCCGGACGAATCCGTCGGCGATGACGAGCGGCCCTGGGCCTGCCTGATCCGCGACGGGCGCCTCCCTTCCCGGCAGATTGAGGCCGGGCCGGGCAGTTTCGCCGTGGACGCGGCATGGGAGGCGCTGCTTTTGCGGGGCCGCGAAGGCCGCGCGCCCGGACAGGCCCGGGGTCATGACTGGCTTACCCCCTATCATCTGGGGCTTATCGCCTTTGAGCGGGGTGAAACCGGAAAAGCCGAGGCCTTTTGGCAGGAATCCGTCGAGGCCGGGGAAAACGCCTGGGCTTACCGGAACCTCGCCGCAGCCGCCCTGAGGCAGGCCGCGCCGGGGAACAAGAAGGCGGACGAGGCCCTGGCCTGGTATAAAAAGGCATTTGGCCGCAGGGAAGGCCGGCTTGATCCTTCTTTCGCGGAAGAGTACATCCCCCTCTTAATCGAACAGGGCAGGGTGGAGGAAGCCGCCTCGGAATTGGCCGCGTATACTGCCGGCCGGGAAGACACGGCCCTCCAGGGGCCCCTGCTCGACGCTGCGGCCCGGATCGCCTTTGCCCGGGGAACCGAATCCCCGGACGGTGACGCGCTGCTGGACCGCCTTTTTTCCCTGGAGCCGGCCCGCATCCGGGAGGGAAATACCGCCCTGGTGGATCTGTGGACGGCGCGGGAAATCCGGCGGTTTGCCGCCGGGGGCATGGACGCCGCTGCCGCGGAGGCGCGGGTCAGGGAAGCGCTCGCTTCCGGGGAGATGGAGCCTCCCCGGGAAATTGATTTCCGGATGTACACCGGGGCGCCCGCCGCGCGACAGCCGGACGCGGAATATTAGCGGCGGTTGCAGGGGCAGGCCGCTGTCCCGGCTTTCCATCCGCTCATTCGGAAGTCTGGTTTAATACTCCGCGAATCGCCCTGAATACCCCTTGACAAATGTCTACATAATCATACATACTTGTTCCAGGTAGTCTATGGCAAAAACAGCAAAACAGGCGGCGGCGAAGGCGGCCGGGGTGAAAGCGGCGAAAACAACAGCGGCTGGGGCAAAGGGCGTAAAAACGGCGGCCGCCTCTGTAAAAACAGCGGGAGCGGCAAAGACAACGGCGTCCCCGAAGGCGGCGGGAGGCGTGAAAACAGCGGCAGCGAAAACGCCGGCGGCCCGGGCTGCGGCAGCGGGGCCGGCCGGGGTTTACGACGAGTCGAAGATCAAGACACTTTCTTCCCTCGAACATATCAGGCTGAGGACGGGTATGTACATCGGGCGTCTGGGGGACGGTTCCAACCCGGACGACGGGATTTACGTGCTTCTCAAGGAAGTGATAGACAACGGCATAGACGAGTTTATCATGGGGAACGGGAAGCATATCGAAGTGCAGGTGAAAGACGGAACCGTGAAGGTGCGGGACTACGGCCGGGGGATTCCCCTGGGAAAGCTGGTGGAATGCGTGTCGGTGATCAACACCGGGGCGAAGTACAACGACGATGTGTTTCAGTTTTCCGTGGGGCTTAACGGGGTCGGTACCAAGGCGGTCAACGCCCTTTCCGGCCGCTTTAGGGTGGTGTCTGTCCGGGACGGGCAGTTCGCGGAGGCTGTTTTCGAGCGGGGCGTTCTGAAAGGCGAGCGGAAGGGAAAGCTGAAGGACGGGCAGAAAAACGGCACGTATGTGGAGTTTGTCCCGGACGGCGAAATCTTTCCCAATTACCAGTTTAATCTTGAATTTATCGAGCACAGGATCCTTAACTATACTTACCTTAACGCGGGGCTTACCCTTAGCCTTAACGGAAAAGCCTATATGTCGAAACGGGGGCTTTTCGATCTTTTAACCGAAGAGACCGGGGAAGGCTGTATTTATCCTATTGCCTATTACAAGGGCGCCCACTCGAACCAGGGATCGGTGGAATTTGCCTTTACCCATACCAATAACTACGGCGAGGAATATTTTTCCTTTGTGAACGGCCAGTATACATCGGACGGCGGTTCCCATCTTTCCGCGTTCAAAGAGGGTTTCCTGAAAGGCGTGCAGGCTTTCTACAAGAAAGACTACCGCAGCGAAGATGTGCGGGAAGGTTCTATAGCCGCTGTAGCCATAAAGATAAAAAGCCCTGTTTTTGAAAGCCAGACCAAGAACAAGCTGGGAAACTCGGACATACGCGGCTGGATCGTCCAGGAGACCAAGGACGCGGTGGAAGACTGGCTCCACAAAAATATCGAAGAGGCGAAGAAGCTGGAACTGAAGATTGAGGCTAACGAAAAGCTGCGTACCGAACTTAATACGGTAAAGAAGGAGGCCAGGGAAGCGGCCAAAAGAATCGCGCTTAAAATCCCCAAACTTAAGGACTGCAAGTATCATTTGGAGGACGGCCAGGACGGGGGGCTTTCCACGATTTTCATCACCGAAGGCGACAGCGCCGCGGGTTCCATGGTTTCAAGCCGGGATGTTATGACCCAGGCCATCTTTGCCCTGCGCGGAAAAGTAGAAAATATGTTTGGCAAGAAGCGGACCGCCATCTATAAAAACGAGGAACTCTACAACATGATGATGGCGCTGGGTATAGAGAACGATGTTTCCGGCCTCCGCTACGCGCGTATCGTCATTGCCACGGATGCGGACTTCGACGGATTCCACATACGCAATCTGCTTTTGACATTTTTCCTGTCGTATTTCGAGGAGCTGGTAACATCAGGCAGAATATTTATTCTGGAAACGCCGCTTTTCCGGGTGCGTACCAAAAAGGAAACGCGTTACTGTTACAGCGAAAAGGAGCGCGACGAGGCCGCCAAAGCCCTGGGAAACGGAATCGAAATTACCCGCTTTAAGGGGCTGGGGGAGATCAACCCCAAGGAGTTCGGGCAGTTTATCGGGGAGGATATGCGCCTTGTCCCGGTCGGGATAAGCGTGCTCAAGGCGGTCCCGCAGGTACTTACCTTCTACATGGGCAAGAATACCCCCGAGCGCCGGGAGTATATTATGAAGAATCTGATGAGTGACGCGGGGTAAGGCGGACCGCCGGACAGGGCTGCTGTTCCCTTCCGGGCGGCGGGCGCAAAAATCCGCGGGCGCGGCAGGATGCTAACCCAGGATATTCCGCAGATCTTTTTTCCAGTTGCCGGATTTCAGGATATTCGCCTTGACGCCCAGGGCGCTGAGGCGTTTGGCCTGGGCGGTTTCGTCGTTGGATGTCACGGCGATGACCGGAACCGGGTGGGAAGATGCGATGAT